>NZ_JAYGHA010000014.1:0-2100 GCF_034931405.1 Anabaena sp. UHCC 0451
ATGTAAGATACAGAATCTGAAAAGAGGTTGAAAAACATGGATGTGGCATTGTTAGCGAAAAGCTTAACTGTCTTTCTGGGACCGTTTTTGCCTTACTTAATCAAGATGGGTGAAAAAGCGGCAGAAGATGTAAGTAGCAAGTTTACAGCAGGTGCTTGGGACAAAGCAAAAACTCTATGGGGTAAGCTTCAGCCCAAAGTAGCAGCTAAACCTATAGTACAAGCAGCAGTTGAAGATGTGGCTAAATCTCCAGAAGATCAAGATTCTCAAACTGTGTTGGAGATTCAAATGAAAAAAATGCTGAATGAGGATCAGGAGTTTGCTAAAGAAATTTTTAGGCTGATGCAGGAAGAAAAGGAACAAGCCCAAGGAACAACAAATATTTCTCAAAGCGCAGGTGATAACTCTATTCAGTTTGGATCGATTCAAAATTCAGGTGATATCAATATCAATAAATAACCATAAATTATGACCAGTAATATTTCCCAATCTGGGGGTGATAATGCTGTTTTATTTGGCAGTATTGGTCAGGTAGGAACTATCAATATTCTGCGGCTAGACTCTGAACATGGGGGAAGAGTAACACTAGAAGTACCTGACATCCAAAATGCTCTCAAACCGCGTTCTTTACCTGTATTTGAGCTTCCCCGTTCTTTTCCTACACTATTAGCTAGACGGGAGGAAGTACAAGTTGCTCTTAATACTTTACCATATAATCAAACCGTGGAATTTTACGGTGATAATGGTATTGGCAAGACATCAATTTTGCGATATTTAGCCCATCATCCTGCACTCACTTCAGTTTTTTCTGATGGGATTATTTATCATCATTGTGTTAATTATCAGTCAGAATCTGATTTACTACAAATTATTTTTGATAGGTTTTATGAAAGTGAGATTAGGTTTAAACCGACGGATATACAAATTCGTGAAGCTTTAAAAGATAAAAAAGCTTTGATTTTGTTGGATGGGGGGAAGTTCACAAGGGAAGAAGTGCAAGGTATTAGCAATAACTCTCTCGATCCAACTTTTTTGTTTGCTAATAGCGATCGCTCTCTTTGGGGTGAAGGAAGTTCTGTCAAACTTGCTGGACTACCTCTCAAAGATACCATATCTCTCGTTACTAGAGAATTAGGACGTTCCCTAAGTCAAGAAGAATATACTGCTGCGGAAGCATTATGTACAGCTTTAGAAGGTCATCCTTTGCGAATCCTTCAAGCTGTAGGATTGGTAAGAGAAGATAATTTGACACTGACCGTTGTATCACAACGCTTCAATTCTCAGGGTAATCAAGATAAAATCAAACATTTACTATCATCATTATCTAAACCTGAGCGAATGATTTTGATCATCCTGGCTGCTTTGGGAATAAATGTAGCTCTTGGTGCAGAAAGAATTGCTGATTTAATAGCTATTTCTGAAGTTAAGCCTGTTCTAAAAAATTTACTCAACCGTCATTTAGTCCAAGTTGATGGTGAGCATTATATTTTATCAGATTCCATAGTTGAGTATTTACGAAAATCAGAAGATATTAGTATCTGGATGGAAAATATAACCAATTATTTCCAAAATTGGATACTACAAAATCAGGGTTTAACAGAAGTTATATTATCGGAATCACCTGCAATTTTATCATGTTTAGAATGGTCTTTTATCACTAATCGTTGGTACGATGTCTTATCTTTAGGAACAGCAATTGAACCTGTTTTAGCATTGAGTGGACAATGGGGTATTTGGGAAAAGGTTTTACAATGGCTTCTAGCAGCAGTAAAGGCTACAGGAAATCAAGCAATTGAGGCTTTAGCTTTACACCAATTAGGAACTCGTTCACTTTGTTTAAATCAGTTAACTGAAGCGCAAAACTATTTAAATCAAGCTTTAAAAATTAGAGAATCAATTAATGATCAAGCTGGAGTAGAAGTTACTAAAAATAATCTGGAATTGATACCAGATTTGCTGATACCAAAATCAGAATCTATCCAAACTTCTCCACCAGACAAAATCAAGCCAGATTTTTCACTATGGTTTAAATTTGGTGGGGCTTTTTTTGTGTTTGCATTTATAGGATGGTTACTTTGGTTATTAATATTCAAACCAATA
>NZ_JAYGHA010000014.1:2404-4576 GCF_034931405.1 Anabaena sp. UHCC 0451
GTTACATATATTCCAGAACCTGTAATAACAATAGATGATATATCTTTCAACCCATTAATAAAAGTAAAAAGGGGATCACCTGTACGAGTAACTGTTATTTTAAAAAAATCAGTTACTAGAAGTGTAGACATCACACTTACAAGTGATGATAAGTATTTTAATCAAGTTTTAAAGAAAGTGAAGATTACTGTTCCTGTGGGAAAAAATACAGGAAATTCTACATTTATTGTTCCTACTCAGGGTAATAATTATAACAATGGTGGTAGAGTACAGATCACTGCATCTTATAATAATTCAAGTTTAAGTAAATGTTTATATTTAGAACCTGAACCTGACCAACAAGGTGGAACTAATGTAAATTGTCCTCCACCTCCTTCAGAACCAATTTCACCAGCATTTATACTGAAACCTATAATAAGTGATTGGATTAGGAAAAATCCTGAACTAATTATTAGTCCTCAATCTCCATCCCAATCAAAATAGCTCCACTATATGACAATTGGTTCTAAAGAGCGATGCCTTCGGCTACTAAAGTATCACACCATTTCCCCTCTATTAATTCTGTCACTAGTGGTGTAATTATAAACTTAGCAGGAAACCCCGCTTTTACATCTACCCGCACACAGGAATAAGGTTTTTTCCGCTCAGAACCGTAACCACTGCGTCCCACATACAGCAGAGAGTCTGCAACTTTGCGAGTAGAATTATCAGCAACATCATTAAAAGTTTCCATCAGTTCTGTCCCTTCTTGTCGTTGACGACGGGGACGACGACCACTCCCACCACAGACAATATAATTAATGTAAGAATCAGCATATCCTGTATTCACTGTCCGCAGATATTCCAAACAATGCGCGTGACCGTTGAAAATCACATCTACAAGCGGTTTACCTTCAGTTATATGACCCAAACTTGCCGCTACTTGCTCAAATACTCCTCGCAAACGATGACGTACAGCTAAAGTTTGTCCTTGATGCCATTTGGTTGCTTCTGTTACATAAGGAGGATGATGAAAAAAGATTACCCTTCCCCGCACTTCTGAATTTTGCCAAGACTCAATCAACCGATTTCGCAACCAATCCAGTTGTTCAAAATCAACATCATCAGGAGTATGAGTTTCTAATTGCTTTTCAATATCAATCTTCACTTCATTAAGTTGGTCTACTTTAGCACCTAAATCTGCGAGTTGTTCAGAATCTGCGGGATTTTCAGAATCTAATTTTTCACAATCTGCTAAGATTTGTAACTCTTCTTGTTCTAACTTTTGACGCAGCTGTAACAACTCCCGACGAATATCTGCTGCTTGGTTTTCTGGTAGAGGTTCTGGAGTATTAAAAGTATTAGAATCGAGAGCAAAAAAATCAATCCCGCCATAACGAAACGTATAATACCGATTAGGTAAACGGGTAAATTTTCCCGGTTCGTAATGCAAACATTTTTCTCTATCATTTTTAGCAATATAATGTGCATCTAAATGATGTTCTAACTCTGCTGGAGAAAGAGCAGCTAAGTAATCAATAAATGCCCTTGTATAAGCATCTCCTTGATTTGAACCATGCCAACCAATTTCAATATCTCTATAACGTAACATCCGACGCAAAGGCAAAGTCGAACCAGTAATTAAGCGATATAACCAAGGAATATCATAATAATCATGATTACCTAAAACTGGCAAAATTGGTAACTTAAAAACCATCTGGTCATAAGCAATATTTTTGGGATTTTCACCACCTACCAAAAATTCGCGATAAGGTTCAATAAAATTGGCTGGATAATATTCACGAGAACCCACTACATAAATTACATCACCAGTATGTAAAACAAATCGGCAATCATCACTATGATTTAACATCATTTGGGCAACTTGACGTTGAGGATGAAAACCATAATGGGATTTAGTTCCACTATCACCAATTACCATAAACGAGAAATCTGGATTTTCTTGCCTGCCATCATCTAAAATCATGGAAGTTTGGTCAATTCCTCGTTGCTGAATACTAGGATGCTGCCATCGCACCCGTTGTTTCATCTTTTGAATTTTTACAGGAACCGATGGTTCAGAAATTAATTTCATAGCTGAAATAAGCTAAACTCTAAGCTGATTTTAACGAATTAGTCAATCTTTTATTATCAAGTATTATATAGTGATCCGATTTAAATTTTGAAAAAATC
>NZ_JAYGHA010000014.1:4683-46118 GCF_034931405.1 Anabaena sp. UHCC 0451
GAGTCCTATATCTCATCTTAGTAATGTTACTTAGATATTTAAAGTTGATCTTTTATTCAGAATAATACTGTGATGTGGTTGATTAAAATTTTTACCTATGCCTTCAGTATGATTTTAAGATATCTAATTATTTTTTTAATCAACAGAGTTAAATTATCATCATCCATTTGGTATAATGTTAGCATTTACAGAAATTAAAGAAAATTTGTTGTCTTTATCTTCTGTAAGTAAGTATCCCAGTCTTGTCATGAAGTAGACTTGTTTGAGTCCAAAGTGTGAGGAGTAGTCTATAGTATCATCAGAGATGATATTTTTCAAAAACAGCTTAGGCAAATTTTGCATAGTTGTAAAATATTGGCGTGGTTTCTGAATTTATGGTGTTTTTCTGTTGGCATAAAATGAATGAATCAATCATTAATCGGTTTTTGTCTCCGCAATTACAGAAAATTTATGAGCAAATTATTACACCTTACAAAAAATGGGTAATATTTGTTAGTTTGTTAATGGGGATTGATATTTTATTGTTAATAATTCTCCAACAAACTTGGCTTAAATATATAGAAATTCCCTTGGGGATATCAATAGCTATTATGGTTGGTGTGTTAACCTTCCAGTTGTTTGATAAATTCTTTAACTATTATTTGTTAGAGTCAGCAATTAAGCAAAAAATGAATGGTGAAATATTAGTAGTATCTAATATTATCGCCAAAGGTCTAATTTTTATCACCATTTTCTGCGTTTTCGCTCAAGCTCATCAAATTAATCTTTTAGGTTTAGTCACAAGTTTAGGAATTGGTGGAGTAGCTTTGGCTTTTGCAGCTAAACAAACTTTGCAACAGTTATTAGGGGGAATTGTTATTTATATTGATAGACCTTTTGTAGTTGATGACTATATTGGTTTACCTGATGGCACATTTGGTAGAGTAGAATCAATCGGTTTACGTTCTACTAAAATTAGAAATTCCGGTAAGGGAACTGTAACCATAGTTCCCAACGATTCACTAATTCAATTAAATATCGAAAACTTCACAGGAGGAAGAAAAGTAGTTTCTTTAATTTATTTGAAATTCCATCAAAAAATTAACGAGAATGAAAAAGCTTTGATTCGTCAAGTTATCTTAGAAAGTAGCAATGATTTATTTGGCATAGATTCCCGCAATACTGAAGTAAATTTTAAAAATATTTTCTCAGATGAAAAAATTGAAACCACTCAGGCACAAATTAGCTTTTTTATTCTTGGTACTGGTGAAGTAGGTATGGATATGCGTCATCAATTGCTAGATATAGCTAAACAAAATATTAATATGCAACTGCAAGAATTTGGGATTAATTTTGATATTGCAGATGAAGCAGTGAATATTGATGCACCAATCACAATATAAATTAAGTTAAGCAAGAGAAGTAAATAAGTACAATGCAGATTTTAGTTGATCTTCAAAACTGGTTGCCAATTGATGAAGAAATACGAAAATTTCTGATATCATTGGGAATGAATTTAGTAATTTTTTGTTTCTTTTTTCTTGCATCTTTACTAGTTGGTAAATACACTCCTGGGTTGTTAAAATTAATCATTCATAAATTTACACCTCAACCAATAGTCAAGATTTATGAAAGTTTAATTGATCCTCTGGAAAATCTTTTGAAAATTACAGGGACTTTAGTTCTTGTTTCTGTATCTTGGAATTTATTACAACAATATACAGGTTTTTATCTATTCCTGAAATTTTTTCTGGATTTAGCACTAATTAGCAGTTTTGCAGCTTTAATATCTCGCTTGTTTCGTCAGGTTTTGCGAATCTACGGAATTGATTTAATTCGTAAATTAGGTTTAGAAGTAGATGAATTATTGCTAGTTGTTGAAACTGTTATTAATGTTGTTATTGGTTTTATCGCAGCTTTAGCATTTGCTCAAAGTCAGAATGTGAATTTAATAGGTTTAATTGCAGGTTTAGGGATTGGGGGTATAGCTGTTGCTTTTGCAGCACAAAGCACTCTGGAACAAATTTTTGGTACAATTGTTTTATATTTAGATCGTCCTTTTGTAGCTGGAGAATACATCCGCATCAGTTTAAG
The DNA here is from genome assembly GCF_034931405.1 of Anabaena sp. UHCC 0451. Taxonomy (NCBI): domain Bacteria; kingdom Bacillati; phylum Cyanobacteriota; class Cyanophyceae; order Nostocales; family Nostocaceae; genus Anabaena; species Anabaena sp. UHCC 0451. The sequence continues at coordinate 6,757 of NZ_JAYGHA010000014.1, forward strand.
TTCTCAAGGTATATTATTTGCTCGTGTGGAATCGATTGGTTTGCGTTCTACAAAGCTGAGAATTGCTGCTAAAAGTACCCTGGTAATTGTTCCTAATTCAGTCATGGCAAAAGTTGATATTGAAAATGTTACTAGAGGTAAAAAATTAATGGTTTTGCTTTATCTTGATTTTTCTCGCATCCTAGAAAAACAGGAAGAAGCATTACTAGAAAAAGTCATTAAGGAAAGTACAATTACTTTATTTGGAATCGATCCCAACAGTACAAAAATTAATTTGTTTCCCCAAGAAGATCAACCAGGAGTTCGTGCTAGGGTAAGTTTCTTTATTTTGGGTTCTCATGAAAATTCAATTGACTTTCGCAAGCGTTTATTAGAATTAGCAAATGAACATATTTCTAAAAAGTTGCTGACTCATGGTATTGAATTTACTATGCAAGAACCGACTCTTTATGTTGAGTCACCTATGACGATTTAATATCAGGATTCAGATAAATTAATTCCCTATTCTACTAACTGAATTACCCCCCATTGTCCATTTGTTAACCACTTAGGGTCAGCTGTTGCTAATTCCTCTAAAACCTCGGTTTTCAGACCTGCGGCTACTTCTGATTTTAAGGTGCGTAAAGCTAAGATTGGTGCAGGTAAGTAAGAAACTATATCTGCAAATTTTGTGGTAAAATCCCAGTGTAAATCGCCTAATAAACGCCGATAATTAGCATCACCTTTCACAACTATTAAATTAGATTTTGCTAACTCACTTTTAAGTGATATGGGTATTTCCCAAAATGCTAAAGGTGAAGTCCAAAAATAATCTTCAGTTAAAACTAATTTACCTGAAGCTAGGTTTTCTGTTAACCTCTTTCCCAAAGATTGAACTTGAATATTGCTACTTTTTACTAAAAAATCCTTCGTATAATGCACATCTTTAATCATCGCATCAGATACAAAAGTTGGATGGTGTTTTAAATGCAAATAAACCTGATTCGCAAAGCCACTACCTAAGAGAAAATCAACTAGACATAAATCACAAACTAACTCAAAACCAGCATTATCAATCACAAAATCAATGCAGTTATTTTCAGACTTTATTAACAAATTAGTAACCGCAAATGTGTCATCTACTAAAATGTTACTTAATTGAGTTTGAATATCAAAACTACTTCTGTCATCTTCAAAAGCTGACCATAAACTTAAATCAACCCGATTTCCCCATAATGCAAAATATAATAACGCAATCAGAGAAGATTTGTTAGGTTTCCCTTCTTGCTGTGACTCATCTAACCATTTCTGTGATTGAATACACAAAGAAATAATCGCATCAATTGATGTTTCTAAACCTTGGTTTTTTTGTAATAAAAATGGATCAATATTTTGATATTCTCCTGGTTGAAAGTAATTAGTTATATTGAGAATCAGACGATAAAAATAAGTTTCTGCAACAAACCAAGGTACATCTAGCCAACGCTGATTTTTATAAGGTTGTAGATATTTCTCCCAGTCGTAAAAATCTGCACCAGAGTCATTTGTTAAAGGTGGTAAATATCCTCTTGGTAATTCTGTTGCTAGTTTTTCCAAGCTTTGATTTATCTCGGTGGGGAATTGATTTTCTAAAATCACCCGCCGAGCAATATCTGGCATTCTTTGAGTTACTGTATACTCAGTAAAAGAGCCAGAATTTGCAGCTACAAGGGGTGCTGGTAGTGGTAAATTAGGAATTTGAGATTTAGATTTATTCACCAAAAATTGCTATCTCCCGCTAAATTTTAGTTATTGTAACCTGATTTTACAAGTTTAGTTCAATGTTTTCACTCAGTAAACTTATGTAGGTTGGGTTAAGCGATAGCGCAACCCAAGCAAAGCCTATCAATGTTGGGTTTCCTAACGTCAACCCAACCTACATATTAGGGACTTCCGAGAAATAAATTATCCGGATTAACTAACCGCAGAGGCGCAGAGAACGCAGAGAAATGAGGGTTTGAGAGATTTTTTACGTTAGGTGTTGAGTGTTTTTTTATTTGGAAGTCCCTTAACCGAAAAGTATTGCCTCAATTCTGATGTATTTCTGTTAATGTTCATAACCAAATTGAAAGAAAAAAAGGGTAAAGGTTGAAGATTTTTCTTCACCTTTCCCCATTACCCTTTAAACCGAGTTATTTTTGAGATGGTATTCAGAATTAACCAGCTTTAGCTAACAGGAATTCGCGGGTTTCTGCTTTTCTGACTTGAACTTTTCCATCATCATCGACATCAACAATGGCTGTATCACCTTCCAGAATGTGACTAGATAAGATAGCCTCAGCCAGAGAATCTTCTAACAGACGCATAATGGCTCTGCGTAAGGGTCTAGCACCATAACTGGGGTCGTAACCTTCTCTCACAACTAGGTCTTTAAAGCTTTCTGTGACTTGAAGTTTAATTCCCTTCTCTGTTAAGCGTTTAGCTACATCACGTAACATGATTTCTGCAATTTGCTTAACTTCTTCTTTGTTCAACTGAGTGAAGACGATAATTTCATCAACACGGTTGAGAAATTCAGGACGGAAATAAGCTTTTAGTTCTTCGTTTACCAAGTTGCGGATACGGTGATAACTAGCATCAGCTTGGTTATCAAATTCAAAGCCTAAACTCATACCGCCTTTTTCAATTACCTTAGAACCAATATTGGAAGTTAAGATAATTAAGGTGTTTTTGAAGTCCACTTTCCGGCCTTTGGCATCCGTGAGATGCCCGTCATCCAAGATTTGCAGCAGCATATTGAATACATCGGGGTGCGCTTTTTCGATTTCGTCGAAAAGTAGCACTGTGTAAGGTTTGCGCCGCACGGCTTCCGTTAGTTGTCCGCCTTCGTCGTAGCCTACGTAACCGGGAGGTGAGCCAATGAGTTTAGAGACGTTATGGCTCTCCATGTATTCGGACATATCTAAGCGAATCATGGAATCTTCCGAGCCGAAGAAGTAAGCCGCTAAAGCTTTGGCTAGTTCGGTTTTCCCTACCCCTGTCGGACCAGAGAAGATAAAGCTGGCGATGGGGCGGTTAGGACTCTTTAAGCCGACACGGGCGCGACGGATGGAACGAGAAACAGCTACTACGGCTTGTTCTTGACCAATGAGGCGTTTGTGTAGGGTTTCTTCTAAGTGCAACAATAACTCTGATTCTGATTCAGTGAGTTTGTTAACGGGTACACCTGTCCAAGAACCAACAATCTCGGCGATGTCTTCTTCGTCAACAATGGCTTTGACTGTTTTCAGGTTATCTTCTAAGTCCAGTTTGGCTTGCAGTTCCAGTTCTTCTTGATGCAGTCTACTGGCTTTACCAAAATCTTGCAGTCTGATGGCTTCAGCTTTGTCTTTGGTAATGTTTTTGAGTTGCAGTTTGATTTCTTTGTTGTTGATGATGCGGGAGTGGCGTAAACGCACACGAGAACCAGCTTCATCAATTAAGTCTATGGCTTTATCTGGGAGGAAGCGATCGCTAATATATCGATCTGATAACTGTGCTGCTGCTACCACTGCTGCATCAGAAATGGTGACTTTGTGATGCTGTTCATAAACAGAACGCAAACCGTTGAGAATATCAATTGTTTCCTCTACAGATGGTTCACCCACTAAAATTGGTTGAAAACGACGCTCTAAAGCCGCATCTCGTTCAATATGTTGACGATATTCATCCAAGGTGGTTGCGCCAATACATTGCAGTTCACCTCTAGCTAAAGCTGGTTTGAGGATATTAGCTGCATCTAAGCCGCCTTCTGTCCCACCTGCACCAACTAAGGTGTGAATTTCGTCAATGACGAGGATGATGTTGCCTTCGGAGCGAATTTCCTCCATGATTTTTTTCAGGCGTTCCTCAAAGTCGCCACGGAAACGAGTTCCTGCAACTAACAAGCCCATATCCAGACTAATTACTTGCTTATTGAGGAGAACTTCTGGTACATCTTGGTTGATAATCCGTTGAGCTAAACCTTCTGCGATCGCAGTTTTTCCAACTCCTGGTTCACCAATCAAAACTGGGTTATTCTTTGTCCGGCGACCGAGAATTTGTACCGTGCGCTCGATTTCTTTTTGACGACCAACCACAGGGTCAAGTTTCCCTTCCTGAGCGACTTTGGTCAGATTTCTACCAAACTCCTCTATACTGAGATTTTGGTTGCGTTTGGTACTGCCACCACCAGCAAAAACCGTGACATCTTCACCCAGGCGACTGATCACAGCTGCTCGGATAGTCTGCAAATCAACTCCCAGATTTTGCAAGACTTTAGCGGCCACGCCTTCGCCAGCCTCACTTAAACCTAACAATAAATGTTCAGTGTTTATGTAATTGTGTCCAAGACTGTGAGCTTCTCTAAAAGACTGCTCAAATAGACTTTTTACTTTTGGTGTAAAAGGAATTTCCGGCGGCACAAAACCAGAACCCCGACCAATTATTTTTTCTACTTCCCGACGCGCATCTTTGAGGGTAACGCCTAATTCGGCCAGCACTTTAGCAGCAACCCCTGTTCCTTCTCCCATTAAACCCAGGAGAATTTGTTCTGTTCCTACAAAGTTGTGTCCCAGGCGGCGTGCTTCCTCCTGAGCTAACATAATTACCCTAATGGCTTCGGACGTGAAGTGTTCAAACATAGCGGGTTCTTGCTCCCTTGCTGCTTGGACTTTGGGTGATCTAAAGTTCACCCTCATCTAAAGTTTCTTGTATTTTCTTAAAGATAATGTATCTTTATTTAAAATTGGATGGCAGTGGTGAGAGCCGTATTAGCCCAGGTGTAGTTGCCGTCATTCGCCAATTATAGCTAATTTAGCAGACTATTAAGCCTTTAGTCTTGATCAATCTGAAATCCTATCAGTGGTAATAATTATGACAGAATCTTCAGCAAGTAAAGACCAACAGCATCCCCTTTACAACCGCGATCGCCCCTTTATTAATAGTTTACTCGCTCAGGAGGCAACAGAATACAATTTAGCCGAATTGGCTAGGCTAAAAATTCGCTATCAAGGCTTTCCAGGCGCACGGGACATTCAAAACGATTTAGATAAAGTTTTACAAAGTTGGGGTTTAACCGCAGAAGAACTTTTTGCCAAAACTCGTCAACTTCATGATACAGGCGGTATTTATAAAAGTCGCGGCAAAAAAGAAGAGCAAAATTGGGATGCTCCCCAAGATTGGAATTAGTCATTGCTTCAGTTGTTATTCTCTCCCTACTTCCCCTACTTCCCCTACTTCCCCTACTTCCCCTACTCTCCCTACTTCCCCTACTTCCCCTACTCCCCCTACTCCCCTGCTCCCCTGCTCCCCTGCTTCTTCTGCTGGGTTGTTTTCTACAGTTTCCACAGCTTCAGGTAAGGGTTGAATTAGTTCTTTTTCCTGGGGGGACTGTGTAGGAATTACAGGAATTACTAAAGTTGGTAATAATTCTGGTGGAGCGATAATTTCTTTTTTTGGTTGATATACTACTGCTTTGACATCAGGGGTGGGAGTGACAACTTTTGATGGAGTTGCAAAAGCTTTCAAAGCTACGGGAGGTGTTGCAATTTTTGGTTGATTGATAGATGCTTTGAGTGAGTCTAAAGTAACCGCAACTTTGGTTTGCTGCTGTATATCCTTTGTAGAAGAAACCAATTTACTCAAACCATTCACCAATTGCAGAAGATTTTGGCGGAATTTGGGGTCGCCTGTCAATTCATCTAAATCAGCAGTAATTTTTTGTGTATTTTCAAATGTCACCCTAGCTGCATCTAAAGTTTGTTGCAGTAAAACAATATTTTTAGGATCATTTAAAGTTTTAGAAGCATCTTTTAAATTAACTGAAGCTTCAGCAGCGTTAGCAGAAAGAAGTTCTAAATTTTTCAATAATTCTCCTTCACTTAAACGCTTAACCGCAGGTGATAAACTACTAACTGTTTGACGCAGTTGATTACTGGTTTGGGTCATATTATTTAAAGTCCCCACCAAAGCAGAACGGTTTGTAGTCAATAACTCATCTAAGTTATTCAGCAAGCGACTGGCTTGTTTTGCAGTTGTACTAAAATCACCAGCTGTTGCACCTAATTGATTTGCCGTTTTTGTAGTTGTCGCCGTTAGTTCATTTGTGGCTTTTTGTAGTGTTACCGCAGTATTAGAAAATGTCCCTATTTCTCCTTTAAAACTTTTACTGACACCTTGCAGTTCTCGACTCAGATTAGCAACACTAGTAGCCGCATCCGCAGAGGTGACTAAAAGTCGATTAACATTTTGATAAAACTTCTCATTATTGTATCGAGCCGCGAAATCAGATGATTGACGAATCAGTTCATCAACGCTGATACCAATCTGACCTTTTAAGTTATTAGCTTCATGACAAATAATCAGGCTGGGATTACAATCTTTGTCTAATGGTCCAGCAAGATCAGTATCATTTGGTAGGGTAGTTTTTGGGGTGATATCAATAATACTTTCACTAATTAATCCACTTTGATTTGCTTCAATCTTAGATTCAGCGGGGATGAGCAATTTAGGAGCGTTAATTTCAATTTCTACATTAACGGCATTTACTCCTGGTTTAATATTAGAAATACTACCCACTTTTACACCACGATAACGAACGGGTGCGCCCTTTTGCATTCCTCCCGCGTTAGCAAATTCGACCACAGCTTTATAAGAACTACGTCCGGGAGTGATTCTATTTAACCACAGTAGAATTACCCCGAATGCTCCTAAACCGAGTAAGATGATCAATCCCACTGAACCTTCTCTAAAGGTTCGTGTAGCGGTGAAGCCGCTGATTAGACTTCGCATTTTTCCGCGCTCCATAAAACTAGTCCTGATTTGTGATATCAATGGGCAAAATAACAGTGACAGATAGAAGAATGAAAAGCCTATCAAGTCAATATTTCACAATCCAAAATCTAAAATCCAAAATAGTATTAAGTAACTACTTGAATTGGACCCTGTGTACTCCCACTCATAAACTGTCTGATCAAAGGGTTGTCAGTGTGATCTATTTCACTTACTTTACCCTGCCATTGCACTTTCCCTTGATAAAGAAATATCAACTTGTCAGCTGTACGTCGAATGGTACTCTCTTGGTGAGTCACAATACAATAGGTACTACAGCCACCATGGGTACATTGCAAATTACGGATTAAATCTTCAATGACCGTTGAGGCAATAGGATCAAGTCCGGCTGTAGGTTCATCGTACAGTAAAACTTCTGGACTATCTGCGGGATGATCGGGATTCGACATAATCGCCCGGGCAAAACTTACCCGTTTTCGCATTCCTCCTGAAAGTTCTGAGGGGTAAAGATGGCCAATTCCTGGTAAACCTACCATTTCTAATTTTTCGTTGACTAGTTGGCGAATACGCGATCGCTTTAATGTGGAATTTTGATACAATGAAAAACCAACGTTTTCATCCACATTCAACGAATCAAATAAGGCCGCTTGCTGAAATACCATCCCAATCCCTACAGAATCAGCGCCATCCTCAATTAAGCCATCTCGCTTTTTCTCTTGGATATAAATTTCTCCTTCATCGGGCTGTAATAACCCAGCAATAATTCTTAAAATCGTCGATTTACCAGTTCCTGATGGTCCAATAATTCCTATTGCTTCTCCTTTGTAAATTTCTAAATCAACATCATCTAAAACCTTGTTTTTACCAAATGATTTAGAAATACCTCTGAGTTCAATTAATGGTTTTATTATTGGTTCTATTATTGCTGATTGATCATAGGTCATAGGTCATAGGTAATTGGTAATTGGTAATTGATAATTGGTAATTGGTAAATAAGTTTTAGTCTGTGAACGTCATACTACTCCTTTGATTGTGATTTGACCGGATCTCAGAGATGCAATCCCCTCACACAAATTCTGGATGTTATTGGTGAATCTCTCCAAGTTATACTTTATTCTCCTTTAGGACATTATAGGAACAGCCGGTAAGCGTAAAACTCAGCGGCTTTAGCCCTGAGATATAAGTGGCTCGTGTGACTTTAGTCACAGTCATCTTTTTTGATTCTAATCTTTCATCAAGAAACTACAAGCTGATGTAACTCACTTGGTGTAATGTTAGAGTGTACCATTTGACCATCACGAAACCAAACAATCCGCTTAGTTTGACGAGCAACTTCTGTTTCATGCGTCACCATTACAACTGTAATCCCGCTGCTATTTAATTCACCAAAAATATCTAAAACTTCTTGCGTTGTGCGGGAGTCTAAAGCACCTGTAGGTTCATCAGCTAAAAGGACAACAGGACGGTTGACAATGGCACGAGCGATCGCTACTCTTTGTTGTTGTCCCCCTGATAATTGGGTAGGTTTATTATTGAGACGGTTTTCTAAACCTACTTTTATCAATGCCTCAATTGCCCGTTCTTTTCTTTCCCCAGGCTTAACACCAGCATACACCATTGGCAGCATCACATTTTCCATTGCTGTCAATTGATTTAATAAATGGAATTGTTGAAATACAAACCCTAATTTTTTATTACGAATATGTGCTAATTCTGTATCACCAATTTGGGCTACATTCAGATTATCTAAATAATAATTTCCCGAACTGGGACGATCTAAACAACCGATAATATTCATGGCTGTAGATTTTCCAGAACCTGATGCTCCCATAATTGCACAATATTCACCTTCTTCTATAACTAAGTTGATATCATTTAGGGCTTTTACTTCGGTTTCTCCAACTCCATATATTTTAAATATGTTCTCTAAACGAATAATTTCTGATTTTGGCTCAGGATTAGTAATACTAGAATCGGTAACAGTGAGAGTATTAGACATGGAGATTTGTCCTCATGTGAAATATAATTAGTAGACAGGCATAATTAATTATATAAAAGATTTGGATTTAATGTAGGGGTAGCGCCCACCTGCTTACCCCGATATGTGGGGCAACCACAGGGGGTTTGCCCCTACAAAATTGATTGGTTTAGGGATTTTTAAAATGTTCAATTTATTTTGCACGACTACTTTGTAGCCCAGAAATTACTATTTTTGTAAAGATTAATTAAAATTGCGATTTCTAGGACAACTGTTCTGTAGTCAAGAAAATGGCGATTTTGTGTACTCTGTACCCGCCCCAAAACCTAATCGGGGCAACCACAGGGGGTTTGCCCATACCATTAAAGGAAATGTATTTTATGAATAATGATGATTTGTTAAATACTCTTGCTAACGCCTTGAACATTGATTTTTCAACAGATCAACATTCTGGATCATCTTCTGAAAATCACAATCCTTGGACACAGGAAGTTGTAAACAATGATTTACATTCTTTAAGTCCCCATCATCAATTTGATCCGAATCATCCTCATGGTATTGTCATTGGTAATCCGATAGAAGAAATGAATCATTGGCATCAACAAATCTCTAATGATGCTTGTGGTATTGCGGCTCAACAGAATGCCATTGAACATCTTAATCATCAATCTTTTTCCCAAGAACAATTACTTCATCATGCCCAAGAACAGCATTGGTACAGTCCAAATATAGGGACATCTGCGGATGATTTTGGAAAATTAATCACAGAACAAACTCATGTTTCTGTGGAACATCATTATGGTGGCACTCTGAGCGAAATTGCTGATAAATTAAATAATCACGAAGAGGTTTTTGTTGGGGTAAATTCTACTATTGAATGGCTACCAGATCATAATTCTCTTTTAGGACAAACTGCACCTGATTTATTCGATCCTCGTCATTATCAAGGTGCGGAAGCTAATCATATTGTGCAGTTAATTGGCTTAGAAATAGATCCTTTAAATCCTGATAATTCTTATGTCATTGTTAATGATTCTTTATCACCAGATGGTAAAGCAATGGAGATTCCTGTGGCACAATTTGAAGCAGCAATGAACGCAAGTGATGGTTATATTGCAACTACAGAAATTCATGATTCATCTCAACATCAAGATCATGAAATGACATTTAGGGGATGTGATGATTATGGATTTGATGGCGATCGCAAAAATTTCTATGTAGATGGACATCTTCGAGGTCATTGTGAAGGAAGAAAACTGTATACTGGCAATTATTATTCTGCTGGCAACACATACAAAGGTCGCGTTGGTACAGACATGAATATTTATGATGTCAATGATGTCAAAGTTGGCTACCTTGACAGTTGTGGTCATGTGCATAAAAACGATGGCACGATAGCTGTAAAAGGTAGTAATCACAGTGGTTTTGCTAATGCTGCCTACTACTTATTAGATTTGGTGGGATAGGCTTGTAGTTGGGCTTTGTCCCAGCTACAAACTTTAAAATTAAGTTAAATTATCGGAGGTGAATTATGGTTTGGAATTGGGTAAAAACTGTATTTAATGCTGCTTTAAATGTAATTCCACAAATGCAAATAGCAAAAGTACATAGAGATACTCAAATAGCAGTTATTGAGTCTAATACTGCTCTAGCTGAAAGACGGGATGAAATGCAAGTTTCTCAGTTAAAATTACAGTATATTCAAGGAAAAGAACAACAAGAATTTCAGGCTCAACAATCACAATTAAGTCATCAAAGGGCTAAAGAATTACAGGAGAAAAATCTGGCTTTTCAAGCTGAACAAGCTAGATTAAGTCACGAACGTCAAGCTGAATTACAAAAGTATATTCAAACAGTCCAAATGGCAATTAGTGATAAAAATCTTGATTTTCAACGTTGGCGTTTTGAACAAGAAAAAGAATTACAATTAGTAATTTTAAATCTTAATCAAGAATTTCAGCAAAAATTAGCAATTTATCAACGCCAAACTTCTTTAAAAGTTGTTGAGGAACAAAAGAGATTAGAAAATTCTCCTGTGTGGTTAGTAGCTTCTGATATTCTCAATTCTAATACTATAGGAATCATGCCTTTACATATCTTTTTTGCACCACCTAAATTACAATTTGAACGCTTTGCTAATGCTGCTAATAATAACAAAGGATTTCCTGATCTTGAATTAACTGTAGCTGAAGGATTAAGACAATTTTTCAAACAATATGAGCAACAAAAGCGTCCTTTAGACTTTTTAGCAGGTGCTTGGGTAAGTAAAACCTTTCATAGTGAAGGCAGTATTAAGGCTTTATTTGGTGTTTTAAAATCAGAACCAACTTTAGTATTAGAATCAGAAATTGATGGAGATTATCTTAATTTTCGGATTGCTTATTGGGGTTTAAATTGGTCTAATTTTCGTTATGATCCGATTATTTCTCGTTTACCCTATAGAGATATTCTTTATGACGCTGCGAAAAATCGAGCCAAAAAATGGCTAGAGACCAGAGAAAAATTAATCGCTACCGGAGAAACTCCAGAAGAAGTTGATAAAATTTATGGTAGAGATAATATTGAGAATTTAAAGATTTTACAAAAAGAGGAAAAATTTCAAGCAGCAGGAATTGACTCTAGTGAATTAGAACTGCATTATCGGATTAATAATAAAGATTTTGAAGAATTGGGACAATTTTTTATTCTTTATCATTGTGTTTTTTCTGGTTTAATTACTGATGAATATTTCTTGATTGAATACAATTTACCTCCTAGTCTTCCTCAAATTTTGCCTAATTTAATTAAGCAAGTCAATGATATAGCAGCATTGCAAGAATTAATTAAATCCATTATTTTCTATTACCAAAATATCTATAATGTTTTATCTGAGGATAATGAACGTTGCGCTCTCATTCCTGATTTGGCTTTAGATTTAGCTTTGGGTTTTGCGAATTTAGATGATAAGGTTTGGGCAAAAGGACAGATTATTTATTCCCTACAACAGTGGTTAAAGTTACATAATCTAGAAATACCAAATGATTTTGAATCTTTACTTACTGGAGTAATATCAGCTTTAACCATTGATAATATTGAATATGTAAATAAGTTAAATCAATGTTTACAAGCAATTAATGATAGTCATTCTTTGAGTGTTAAAGATGCTTGTTACCAACGAGGTTTAAATCGTTCTAAAAATGAGCAATATTTTCAAGCAATTGCAGATTTTGATCAAGCAATTGAGTTAAATCCTCAATGGGCTTATGCTTATTATAATCGTGGTTTGACTTATATGAAGTTAAATCAAACTCAAAAGGCAATTCATGATTATAGTAAAGCTTTGAAAATTAATCCTGATTGGGATATTGTTTATTGTAATCGAGGTAATGCTTATTACAAGTTAGGGCAATATAATCAGGCAATTTTAGATTACGATTCGGCTTTAAGAATTGATCCTAAATCTAGTCAAGCACAGCAAAATAAACAGGTTGTTCAAGGTGTTTGGGATGATGTCAAACGCAAGGAAAATGAACGCAAACAAAAATTAGAGAACTTTGATGTAATTCACTCTTTCTCAGGATGCAGTAGTCACATTAATACAATTGCGATTACTCCTGATAGTCAAACATTAGTTAATGTTAGTAATGACAATAAAACTATTAAATTTTGGAGTTTAAAAACCCTTCAAGAGACTCACGGTATTACTGGACATTCTAATAATATTAATGCTATCGCTATTAGTTCTAATGTTATTAGTAATAATGGGTTAATCATGGTTACTGGTAGTGAAGATCAAACTATCAAGATTTGGAACTTACAAACTAAATCAGAAATGATGACTTTTAGCGGAAATAATGCACCTATTGATAGTGTTTGTATCAGTCCTAATAATCAAATCATTGCTAGTGGCGATCGCTCTGGTAATATTAAAGTATGGAACTTAAAAACAGGCTCAGAAATATTTAGTTTTACTACAGGTCATGAGAATAAAATTTTGACTCTTGCTATTACTCCTGACAATCAGACTTTAGTTAGTGGTGGTGAAGATTCTGCTATGGAAGTTTGGAATTTAAACAATGGTGAGCTAATTTACTATATGGCTGGACATTCTGCTCCAGTATTGAAAGTTGCGATTAGTTCAAATGGTCAATTTTTAGTGAGTGCAAGTCACGATAAAACAATCAAAATTTGGAATATTAATACAGGAGAAGAAATTAGAACTTTAAGTGGACATTCTCATTACGTAAAAACTCTTGCCATTAGTGCAAATGATCAATTTTTGGTAAGTGGAAGTCATAACAATGAAATTAAAGTTTGGGAATTAGATGCGGGGAAAGAATTAAAATCTTTTTCTGGTATCCATTCTGGAGGTGTATGTAATTTAGCAATTAGTCCAGATGGTTATACTTTAGTTAGTGGAGGTGGGGATAACTCAATGAAAATTTGGCGAATAAAGGAATAAATATTTAGGTGCGGCACATTTTTAATCTAATTATTTTACCATAGATTGATAATGTGACGTACCACATAATTAGGACTAAAGCCTAACTACAAAGTTTCTTACAGAAAAATGAGGAAAAATGACTATGAACCGTGAAGAAGTGTTACAAATTCTCAGAACACATCAACAAGAATTACAAAATTTAGGAGTAAAATCTCTTGAATTATTTGGTTCTGTTGCTCGTAATGAAGCTCGTTCTGATAGTGATGTGGATTTATTAGCAGAATTATCCGAATCAATGAGTTTATTTCAGTTTATTGAAGCTAAACTCTATATTCAAGATTTATTAAAATGTCCGGTAGATATGGGAACAAAAGATGCTTTACGCGAACATTTACGCCAACCAATTTTAGAGGATATTGTCTATGTATTCTAGTGGAAATATTCGTAGGGTGCGTCAGACAGAATAAACTTCACAAATAAACAAATTTGTCATATCTGACGCACCCTACAATACTGATTAAAAATTACCAAAACATCAATACCAGGAGTTTATCTATGAATATCTTTGGAGCTATCGTTGGTGGTATTGTTAAATTAGCTGGGACTATCGCTCCCACATTAATAGCAGTAAATCAAACCCGTGCTATTACTACCCAAACACAATCTTTAGCACTTGCTCAAAAACGGGATAATGACACTCAACAATTGGCAATGAAACGGATGGAATTTGATGCCAAAATGGAAATGATGCGGCAAAGTATCAAAGCTAAAGAACGTCAAGAAGATAAGGAATTTAGCCTTACTCTTAAAGCTATGGAAGCGGAAACTTTGCTCAGACAAGAAAAAATGCGGCAAGCATTCCAAGCATTAGAAGCAGAAAAACAACGGGAATTTACCCAAGCAATTGAAAAATTTAAAGCAGAAGTACAAATTGCCATCCAAGCTGATAATATCGCCTTTCAAAAGTGGAAAACTGAAACAGATCAACAATTTGCCATTGAAATTCGGTTTCTTGATGCTCAAATTACCCGACAACGAGATAAACAAAATCGTGATGATGCTAGAAGAGATCGTAATAGTCCCGTTTTTGCCGTTGCTGATGACATCCTAGAAACAATCCACAACCGCCCAGAAATGCCCCTGACCGTCTTCTTTTCGCCTCCGGTATTGCGTTACGATCCTTTACCAAATAGCACTGCTCAAAGTCAATTTCCCATGATGGAATCTACCCTTTCTGGTGCTTTAAGGGAACTATTTAAACAATACACTCTCAACCAACGGCCAGTAAAATTTATGGCGGGAGAATGGGTAACAAAAAATCGTCGAGCAGAGTCAGCAGTTAATCAAATATTTAGTGAATTACGTTCTATTCCAGTTCTAGTTTTAGAAACGGAAGTAGAAGAATCATTTTTTAATATCAACATCGGTTTTTGGAACAATGATTTTGATGACGCTCGTTTTGAAACTGTCGTGCGTAAACTGCGTTGGCAAGATACCATTAGCGAAATTTCTCAAAACCTATTCCAACAATGGCAACAACAAGGAAAAGCCATCCAAACAGACTTGGATAGAGCCGAATTTAGTCGCCGCAGTCGGGAAACTTTCACTCACTACATGGAAGTTTTACACTCTATTCATGTGGGAATGGTGACAGATGAATATTTCTTAATTTATGCACCCCAACGGCAATTACCCCTTTTGCCTACATTATTGCCTGATTTATTTGATGAAGCTAATCTTGATGATGAAGAACGTATAGCTTTAACAAAAGCTGTAATTGACTACTGTAATGCCCTGTTTGATGGTTTAGAGCAAACTGAACCCGCTGTTATGGTGGAATTGCGTTTAGGTTGGGCAAAAATTTTACAGTCTGTTCCCTCACGTTATGGTTTTGCTAACCAAGTACAAGCAATTATGCAAACTTGGTTAAAACAACGAGGTATTAATAATAGTGTTGATCCAATTATTGATATTGGTAAAATGCTTGTACCTGAAGATAGTAATTTTGTCCAATCTTTCAATGCTTGTTTACAAGTTTTAGGAGTAACGAATTATCTCAATATTGCTCAATCATGTTTTCAGCGTGGCATGGAACATTTACAAGCCCAACGTTATGATCTAGCTAAGATTGATTTTGATCGGACTATTTCTTTAAATCCTCAAGCAAATATTTACTATCAACGAGCTATGGCTTGTGATGGATTGAAGGAATATAATAGTGCTATTTCTGATTTAGATAAGGCTATTTCTCTCCAACCGCAAAGGGCTGAATTTTACGATTTACGAGGTGATACTTACCTAAAATTAAATAACTATGAAATTGCCCTAGCTAACTATAACCAAGCGGTAACTTTAGGACATTCCAGCGATAAACGGGATGCTTTGCAAAAGGAATGGAATGATACCCGTCGTCAGGAGGAGGAAGCGCGTCAACGTCGGGAAGCAGAAGCTGCTCATAAACGCGCTGAGGAGGAGGAAATCCGTAAACGTGCGGAGGAAGAAACTGCTCATAAACAACAGGAATTTCAAGCTAAATATTCACAATTAGACCTCGTTTTGTCGCAAAAAAGATGGAAAGACGCTGACGAAGAAACACGCAAAATTATGGCAAGAGAACCTGAAAGATGGTCAATATCTAATGATAATAAAAACTTTCCCTATGATGAGTTAAAAATAATTGATGATTTATGGGTGAAACATAGTAACGGTCGTTTTGGTTTTTCTGTCCAGAAACAAATCTATATTGACTGCGGTGGTACACCAGGCGTGTTTAATTATGATAAATGGTGTGATTTTGGATTTCAAGTTAATTGGAGAAGAGGAGATCAGTGGTTGAGTTATTCAGATATGTGTGAGAGTAGTCGATATGTAGGATCTAAAGGACAATTTCCTGCTCTTTTTGTTAATTGTCATTCTGTTTATACAACTTTTGGAGATGGTGGAAATAGTCACTCATTTTTTATCTTTTCCAAAATTTAACCCGTAAATGTAGGGGCAATCCCCCTGTGGTTGCCCCGATAATTATAATTACCATGCGATCGCCTTAATATTTGTGGTAATCATTTGATTAACCCGATATTTGTATTGATCAATAAATTGATTATTTGGATTATTGGGGCGATCAAATCAAAACCAATACATATAATTATCGGTGCAACCACAAATTATTGGGGCAACCACGGGGGGATTGCCCCTACGGATTTGGGATTTATTTGGGCGATCGCATCACATCAAAACCCATATATAAATTGGTGCAACCAATGATGATCAGGGCAACCACAAATTATTGGGGATTTATTTGGGCGATCGCATGAAATCAAAACCCATGTAGAATTGATTATTAATCCGATAATATGGGGGCAACCATAAATTATCGGGGCAACCACGGGGGGATTGCCCCTACGTATTTTATGCGATTTATTTGGGCGATCGCATCACAATAAAACCCATGTATAATTGATCATTGATCAGATAATTATCGGGGCAACCACAAATTATTCGGGCAACCACGGGGGGATTGCCCCTACGTATATTATTTGTTTTTATGGCGTATAATCGTGATATTCATCATCGTCGTTCTATTCGTCTGAAAGGATATGATTATTCTCAGGCAGGTGCTTATTTTGTGACTATTTGTGTTAACCAAAGGCGATCGCTATTGGGTAAAATTGAAGATGGTATAATGCAGCCTTCACCAGCAGGAGAAATGGTACAAATTGTTTGGGATGAAATTCCTGCCTATTACCCAAAAATTGATCTGGATGCCTTTGTTTTAATGCCTAATCATATTCATGGCATGATTATTGTTGAACCTAATTGTTCAATGAAATTAGGAGATATTGTTCATAGGTTTAAGTCTTTAACCACTACTAAATATCGTCATGGTGTTTATGAAAAGGAATGGCCAGCTTTTGAAAAGAGACTATGGCAACGCAATTATCATGAACACATTATTCGTAACGAAAAATCATGCGATCGCTTGCGAGAATATATAAAAGATAATCCAATATTATGGGATGTTGACACCCTCCATCCCAACAACCCCGAAAATTTTCCCACGTAGGGACAAACCCCCCGTGGTTGCCCCAATGCTGGTTGATTTTTTTATAGATTTGATAATTACAAATTAATTATGCACTCCTCAATGCCACAATTGGGTCAAGTTGAGCCGCACGACGCGCAGGAACTACGCCAAAAAACAAACCAATTCCACCGGAAATACCCACAGCCATTGTAATAGAAGCAATCGAAATACTGGCTTCTAAAGGACTGATAGCTGCGATTAAAAGTATGCCACCAACACCAACAGTAGTTCCTACTACACCACCAATTACAGAAACAATTACTGCTTCAATAATGAACTGAATTAAGATGTCTTGTTGGGTAGCACCAATGGCTTTTCTTAAGCCAATTTCTTGGGTACGTTCAGTAACAGAAACGAGCATAATATTCATAATACCAATACCGCCAACAAATAAGGAAATTCCAGCGATCGCAGTTAGCATAATTGTCAAAGCACCGGAAATTTGACCTACTGTTTGTAAAGCATCTTTTTGGGTGCGAATAGTAAAGTCATTTTCACCAACTAATTTATGTCTTTGTCTGAGTAAATTGGTAATTTGAAATTTTGCTGCATCCACACTATCAGTATCTTTTGCAGAAGTAACAATATAGCTTAGTTCTAATCCGTATGGAGAAGTTCTTCCTACCAAACGATTTGCTGATGTGAGAATGGGAACTAATGCTGATTCGTCATAATCTACACCCAAACTTGAACCTTTCTCTGTTAGTACGCCAATTACTTGAAAACTGGCATTTTTGATTCTGATTTGTTGACTGACGGGATTTGTATTCCCAAAAAGCTTTTCTTTCAATTTTGCCCCTAGCACCACAACTTGGTTGCGACGCTTCATATCTATGTCAGTGAAAAATCTGCCTGTTGCTACTTCAAAATCTCGCACTATCAAAAATTTGGGAGTTGTGCCAATAATATTAACATCGGTATTTCTGTTTTTATAAGTAACCACCTGTCTACTATTTAATTCTGCCGTAGTTGCTGCTATTGTAGGTACTTGAGTGGCAATCGCATAAGCATCTTCTAAAACTAAAGTTCTGATAATATTTCGAGAAATTCGATCCATTTTTTCATTACCAGGAATCACCAATAAGATGTTTGTTCCTAATGAATTTAGTTGATTATCTACAAATTTTTGCCCCCCTTCTCCAATACCGATCATGGCAATTACTGAACTGTTACCAATAATAATACCTAACATTGTTAGGGCGCTACGTAATTTGTTAGCAAGTAAGGTTTTACCTGCCATTTGCACGCTTTCTAGAAAATTCATTATTTTTTCTCTTCTTTGGCTTTTTTAATTTTGTATTCTTTGGGTGGGTTCACAAATATCAAATCACCCTTGTTTACTCCCTCTAAAACCTGAGTTTCATTTTTGATTTGTGTGCCAATTGTAATTTCTCGAAACTGGGGTTGATTATTGTCATCTGCTATCAATACGCCAGTTTTGCCATTTTCGGTGAGAATGGCCACTGTTGGTAAAGTTAACGCACCATTAATGCGATCGCCCAAAAACGTTAAATCCACATTTAAACCAGAACGCAGTTTATCAGCACCACTATCAATCACCACCCGCACTTGAAACGATGTCACACCTTGCTCTATCACGGCTTCAGGTGCAATCAGACGGACACGGCCTTTAAATACTTGGTCTGGATAAGCATCAGCAACAATTTCTACCTGTTGTCCCTGTTTAATTCTACCAATATCAGCTTCAGGAACTTGAGCTAAAATTTCCAAACCCGTTGCTAAAGCTACAATTGAACTAGACGTTGCTGATGTACTTGTAGAAGCTGAGGTTGTTGGTGTCACAAAAGCTCCTATGTTCGCATATTTTTGAGTCACAATCCCTGCAAAAGGAGCGCGAATAATGGTATCTTCTAACTGAACTTGTTGCTGTTTTAACTGAGCATTTGCCGCCGCTACAACTGCTTTAAATCGAGCAATTTCTTGGGGACGGTTGCCATTTTCTAGCTTTCTCAGTGCTTCCCGTTCTTGGGTAACTACTGCTTCTTGTTTTTTGATATCTTCGTTGCGGTTGCCAACTTTTTGCAGTGATAATCGGCGTTGAGCTTCTTGTAAACTAGCCTTTGCTCTCTTATCTTCACTAATATACTGGTCTAAAGAATCTTGGGAAATCGCCCCTTCTTTTGCTAATCCCTGATAACGTCTGACCCTGGCTTGGGTTAGTTCTACTTGGGCTTTAGCTGAATCTACAGCCGCCCTAGCTTGATCAATTTCCTGAGAACGATTCCCCGCCCGAATGATAGCTAACTGGGCTACAGCTTGGGCTACACGCGCTTTTCCTTGGGCTATTTCTTCAGGACGACTCCCCGCTTGACTCTCTGCTAATTGCGCTTTTGCTTGCTCTAAGTTGGCTTGAAATTGGAGAATTCGCATTTTAATTTCCGAGTTATCCATACGCGCAATAATTTGCCCTTTTTGGACTTTTTCCCCCTGTTCAATCTCCAATTCGGTGATAATTCCCGGATTTTTGGGACTAATATTGACGCTTTGCACCGGTTGGACTTTTCCACTCGCTGTAATCCTCACTGTGACACTTCTTGCTTGAACTGGAATAGTGAGTTTAGTAATGTCTTGTTTGCGGTTTTCTGGATTTGCTATTTTTAAGGCTGTGGTTGTCCCAACTATGAAAATACCAGATACCATTAACCCCATGAACCAGCGAAATGGATATTTAATTTTTTTGCCAATCAGCGGCAGTTCTATGTGAGTAGTCATATTATTTTGCACTATTTACTAAGATGGAAAGTTGTTAAATTTTTGAACTCAATAATCAAGAATGCTGTTTATAGAAGTCATCAATAGAATCAATACATTGTTGATGATTAGTTTTACTTTTATACTAGCAATTAAATATAAGATCATCCATTACCTGATTGGATAAATTTTGCTAGTTTTTGAGGATGGATAGAAAAAAGATATAATTACTAATCAACAAGTGACAAAAATAAAATGTAAGTAATCACTTATTAATTTCCCAAAAAAATGTTTTAGTGAAGTTGTTGTGCAATTAATCTGCAATCGGTGCAATTCCTTGCCAAACAATATCCACAAGATTCTGGACAAATATGGCTTCTTCTTTTTTGATAACTTCTGCGGGGTGCATCTGTTCTAAGAAAACATAGTTCATGAGTGATCCTAGCAATATCATAGCAAGAGTATGGGGATCGCAAGAACGCAACCGTCCTTGTTCTATTTCTTGGGCTAGGAAGTTAGTGAATACTTTAACCTCGCGGATAGGTTTCGATTTAATCATACTTGCCGTTTCTGGAAGCAGATTACCACACGCTTTCAACATCATCAATCGTGGCATCACTTGACGATGGAATTCTAAAGTTTGCAGACACAAATGAATCAGGTTTTGTTTGAGATTTCCTTTCCCAGATAAAGAATCAAGTTCTTGCACCCAAGGAGGTCTTTCAGGAATTCCCATTGACGCAAAAAATAGTTTTTCTTTGGTTGAGAAGCGCTTGAAAATCGACGCTTCCGAAATCCCTGCTTTTTGGGCAATTTCTAAGGTTGAAGCCCCAAATCCTTGTTCGAGAAAGATTTCACGGGCCGCATCTAAAATTTGCTCATTAGTGATTTTTGGTGTGCGTGCCATAAATAAGTGTGTAGTCACTTATTAATTTAACCAATGTTGCTGTTGATGTCAATAGGGTTTTTCCGCTTACCACCTGTCTCCAGTTGTATTTACGTAACTAATCACACAAATTATTCAACAATTAGACTATCCTAAACTTAGATTATCTCCAGTAATTAATGCAGCAAGCAATAAATACTGTAAATTTTACCTGTTGTCTAGAGCGGAGATCGTCTAAGCTATCTGAAAGATTCTTTGATTTGTGGCTAAGAGGCGTTAGTGTGCCAAAACACCTTCATTTGATTTCTCTTCTAGTTGCCTGTGGTTTGTGGAATATGCCCTCATCTGTTCACGCCCAGGCACTCATACCTCATACAGTACAGATTGATACAGATAAATTGGAGAAGCAAGGGTTGAGTTTAGCCCAAGAGGCTGCTCAATTAGCGCAGTTTCAGCAAATTGATTTGGCTTTGCCAAGAGCGAAACTGGCGACTCAACTGGCTCCTAAAAATGATAAAGTGTGGCTGCTGTTAGGTGGATTGTATTTGCAAACTAAAGACTTTGATCCAGCGATCGCAGCCTTAACAAAGGCGCAAACTCTCAATCCCAAAAATCCTGACATTTTGTTTGCTTTGGGTTCAGCTAATTTCCAGCGGGAAAATTATCAAGCTTCAGCAGCCCATTACCAAGCTGGTTTGAAGTTAAAACCCAATGACCCTGAAGGGTTGTTTGATTTAGGAAATGCTTATTATATGCTAGGTCGTTTACCAGATGCGATCGCTCAATTTAATCAAGCAGTTGATCGAGATCAAAAATTCTGGCCAGCAATTAACAACATTGGCTTAATCAAATATGAGCAAGGTGATGTTCAAGGAGCAATTAAGCAATGGCAGGAGGCCGTTGCCATTGACAAGCAGGCAGCAGAACCTTTATTGGCATTAGCGGTAGCAATATATAACAGTGGTGACAACCAACAAGGTTTAGCTATGGGCGAAGCAGCAATTCGTATAGATCAACGCTATGCTGATTTAGATTTTCTCAAACAAAACCTCTGGGGTAAACGTCTGCTGCTAGATACTAAAAAGTTCTTAGAATTACCTCGGATGCAATCAGCCTTAGATGCGCCGGAAGGAGTAATCATCCCCGACCCACAACCTTTACAGTAAAGAGGTTTCAGCGGCTTCTATCTACTATTGGTAATTGGGATCAAGATTCTCCGATCTAAGATTAAGAGGATTGATTTGAGGATGATGAAAATTCAGCCTCTATCTCTGACGGTAAGTAGGTTGGCGTTGAAAATTGTCGTTATGACAAGGGAACAGGGAACAGGGAACAGGGAACAGACAAGAGGTTTTGGGCAACTTTACTTTTTGTTACATACTTCGGTTTTTCTCTGTCCACCTACTTAATGTTAGCCATTCATGCTTTCATGCTGATTGGTAATGGGTAATTAATTTTACCATTACCAATTCCCCATTCATACTTGCCTAATCTTACCCATCTATAGTACATATATTCTCAATAGGCAGAGAAATAGCCCTAAAAGTTCAAAATAATTTATGGGTGAATGTTGCTAACATCACTTAGCAGTTCTCAAGACTCATTTTTGAGTAGAAGCGCGATGATCTGATCAACAAATAGTTGGTGGTCAACAACTGGTTTTGAGATGTAGCCATCAGCACCGCTTTGTTTGAGAAAGTTCTCGCGATCGCCTTCCATAGCGTGTGCAGTCACTAAAATTACAGGTAACTTTGCTGTTTGCGGGTCAGATTTTAACATTTGTGTAATTTTGATACCATCAACAGATTTACCTTGATAAATACTACGTGAGAGAGAAACATCCATTAAAATCAAATCAGCTTCTCCTGCTTGGGCAATTTTCATTACCTCTTCCACATCTTCAGTGTGTTTTACCCCCAAGCCACCCCGCTTGGTTAAAATCTTGGAAAAAACACGAGCATTAATTAAATCATCTTCGACAATTAAAACAGTTTTCATGAGAATTTGAATTAGTGTGGGTAAGGGAGGATAGCAACCCCAGATTGGATTTGGGATTTGGGATTTGGGATTGAGAACTATTGATATTTAGAGTGTTTCATCAATTTTAAACAGTAGAATATCTCCCGATTTGGTATAGATTACGTTATGCAGCAAATAATATCTGCCACCTTTTGAATAATCAATGTGTATCCCCAACATCAAGGATAATATTACTGTTTTTTATGCTCTGAGGATCAAGATTGTATGAGGAATCCTATTTTATTCGTGATGCTGTGGTTGATACAGTGGTAAGTTTCAGAGAATTTTGTATAGTTAGAATTCAGGGAAAAAACTCATGGCACAACAGTTAAACCTTCTCAGCACGGGACAGGTGATCCCAACAGCCCTGCACACCGAGATGCAACGGTCTTACTTAGAATATGCCATGAGTGTGATAGTCGGGCGGGCGTTACCGGACGTGCGTGATGGCTTAAAGCCCGTACATCGGCGGATTTTGTATGCCATGCACGAACTCGGTTTAACGCCAGATAGACCTTATCGAAAATGCGCTCGTGTAGTTGGTGATGTATTAGGTAAGTATCATCCTCACGGAGATCAATCTGTATACGATGCTTTGGTGAGGTTAGTACAGGAATTTTCCAGCCGTTACCCCTTACTAGCAGGACATGGTAACTTTGGCAGCGTCGATAATGACCCACCAGCAGCGATGCGTTACACAGAGACACGCCTGGCATCAGTGAGTCACGAGGGAATGCTGGCAGAAATTGGCGATGAAACCGTGGAATTTATCGGTAACTTCGATAATTCCCAGCAAGAACCAACCGTATTACCTGCTCAGTTACCATTTCTCTTACTTAATGGTTGTGCGGGTATTGCGGTGGGAATGGCTACAAATATTCCACCCCATAACTTAGGGGAAGTAGTCGATGGCTTAATCGCTTTAATTGACAACCCGGATTTGACAGATGAAAAGTTATTTGCGCTCATCCCCGGACCTGACTTTCCCACAGGTGGAGAAATTGTTGGTAATTCAGGGATTAGGGAAGCATACACCAGCGGTAAAGGTGGGATTGTGCTGCGGGGTGTAGCCAGCCTAGAAGAGATTCCAGCAACTAGGGGCAGTAAGCGACGCACAGCAATTATCATTACAGAGTTGCCTTATCAAGTGAATAAGGCAGGTTGGATTGAAAAAGTCGCGGATTTGGTCAATCAAGGCCGTTTACACGGTATTTCTGATTTGCGGGATGAGAGCGATCGGGAAGGAATGCGAGTAGTCATTGAACTCAAACGCGATACCAACCCCCAGGATGTTCTCCAGCACTTGTATCATCAAACAGCCCTGCAAAGTACCTTTGGGGCGATTCTTTTGGCCTTGGTGGATGGACAACCCCGCCAGTTAAGCCTACGGCAAATATTGCTGGAATTTCTCAATTTCCGAGAACATACTCTCAACCGTCGCTACAGTTACGAATTAGGTAAAGCTGAAAACCGAGTCAATCTTGTTTCTGGTTTATTAAAGGCTTTATCTCAATTGGATGAAGTCATTGCCATTTTACGCCAAGCTCCCGATGGTAGTACAGCCAAAATAACCCTTTGTAGCCAACTAGATTTGAGTGAGGTGCAAGCAGATGCAATTTTGGCGATGCCATTACGTCGTCTCACCAGTTTAGAGCAGCAGAATTTGCAGCAAGAATTTGACAACCTCAATGAGCAAATTACCTCATTGCGGAGATTACTGGAAGATAGACGGGAATTACTGAAGTCGTTAAAAAAAGACTTACGAACTCTCAAACGTAAATATAGTGATTCTCGACGTACCAAAATTTCCGCTATCAGCGAAACTCTCATTCAGCCAGAAAAGGGAAAAACACCAACAGAAGAAAATCCAAAATCCAAAATCCAAAATCTCCAATCTGAACAGCCTCCAGAAGAAGCTATTTTAGAATTTACTCAGCGCGGTTATGTGCGTCGTCTTTCAACCACAGGGAAGAAGCCGAAAACAGAAAATGGTTTACACGAGAACGATTTTATTCTGCAAACTGAGTTAACTAATACGGAGCAGGATTTATTGATCCTTAACACGGGGGGCAAAGTTTACCCTGTGAAAGTGGGTGAAATTCCGGCGACAACTGGACGTTCTCCACGGGGAACACCATTAATTACTATGCTCACCAGTACGGCTCAAGCCAACGTGGAAGGTATTGTGAGCCGATTTGTGCTGCCAGCATCTCCTGAAACTACTCAAATGGTGCTTCTTACCAAACAAGGACGCATTAAGCGTATAGCGATGGAGGAATTTGCTAACCTCAGTCGGCGCGGGATCACGATTTTAAAACTTAAAGATGATGATGAGTTGTCTTTTACTGAGTTTACTACCAGCGGTCAGCATTTGATTTTAGCTAGTTCAGGTGGTCGCTTGTTACGATTTGCAGTGAATGAGGAACAACTGCCTCTTATGGGTCGGGCAGCAATGGGTTTACAAGCATTCCGCCTTGTTAAAAATCAGCAAATGGTTGGCTGTGTCACTGTTAGTAAAGATGATCAATTACTGCTGGTTACTCAGGAAGGATACGCCAAGCAAATACCTGCAAGTAATTTAAGAGCAGCTAATCGTGGTGATTTAGGCATACAACTGCTGAAATTCCATAATAAAACTGATTATCTAGCGGGAATGGTAAGGGTAAACCCAGGAAGGGAAGTGGCGCTAGTTACTAATAAGGATCGAGTAATCAAAATACCCGTAGATACAGTTCCGATTTTAGATAGAGATGCTAAAGGTGACAATATTTTACAGGTCAACCGTGATGAGAAAATTATCACCGTTGTTGAGGTGAAAGTGTAGAGCATAAACCAAGAGTGATTACAATCTTCCCTTTGGTTGATTTTTGAGATTTGTGAAAATATTTTATTTTCACAAATCGCTACAAAAACATTAATCAATGTTGCGTTATTGAAAATATTTGTTATATTAATTTACATAAGGCAACAAAACTTAGTAAAATCAGCTTGGAGTGCGAACCATGACTAACGCAACAAAAACTATTACTTCTCTACCTGAAGACCTCAACGGTTGGCGTTGGGGATTCACCCCCCAAGCAGAAATTTGGAATGGTCGCTTGGCAATGATTGGCTTTTTATCAGCTGCCTTAATTGAATTATTTTCAGGTCAAGGTTTCTTGCACTTCTGGGGTATTCTCTAAATTTTGAGATGCCAAATTAATTATCTGTAAATTAAAAAACCTGGTGGTTTTGATTAACTACCAGGTTTTTCTAGCTATTTGTTTTGATCACAATTGACCACGAATTAACTACCGAATATACTCCTTGAGGACACTGTTACGATTGGGGTGACGTAATTTACGGAGTGCTTTGGCCTCAATTTGGCGAATTCGTTCGCGGGTAACGTTGAAAATCTGACCGATTTCTTCAAGGGTTTTCATCCGTCCGTCATCTAAACCGTAGCGTAGTCTCAAAACATCTCTTTCGCGGGGGCTAAGACTGTCGAGAACTTTTTCTAGATCCTCTCGGAGTAGATTTTTGGAAACTTGGTCTTCTGGTGTTTCTCCATCAGATTCAATAAAGTCGCCTAAACGGGAATCTTCTTCTTTACCAATGGGTGTTTCTAAAGAAATTGGCAACTGGGCAGATTTAGCGATAAACCGCAGTTTCTCGATAGTCATTTCCATGCGAGTCGCAATTTCTTCTTCGGTGGGTTTGCGACCCATTTCTTGAGATAATAGCTTGGTAGTTTTCTTAATCCGTGATATGGTTTCGTAGAGGTGAACCGGTAGACGGATAGTACGAGATTGATCAGCGATCGCTCTTGTAATTGCTTGACGAATCCACCATGTAGCGTAGGTAGAAAATTTATAACCTTTTTCGTGGTCGAATTTTTCAGCTGCGCGAATCAAACCGAGACTACCTTCTTGAATCAGGTCTTGAAAGGACAAGCCACGATTCATGTATTTTTTGGCAATAGAAACCACAAGACGTAGGTTCGATTGCACCATCTTATCTTTCGCCCTACGACCGACGTGGAGGCGATAACGGAAGGTTGGTAATGGCAATTGTACCGCTTCTGCCCATTCCTTAAATTGGGGTTCGCGTTCTAACTGCTCGTACAGATGATCTCTTACTCTTTCTAATTCCAGTAAATCAGCAATTTTCCGCGCCAGTTCAATTTCTTCATCTGCACGCAACAAACGGATACGACCGATCTCTTGCAGGTAAAGCCGAATCGAATCTTCGGTATAGTGCTTTTTCTTGCTTTGTGTCCGACGACGCGATTTAGCGGCTTTTCCAGACTTTGCGTCGTCCTCATCAGTCTGAGGCTCTAAAAAATCATCAATTTCGCCGTCATCTGCAATTAGTAAGTCCTCTTCGTCCTCGATTAATAAGAGTTCTTCTTCGATCTCAGGCGGATTTATCATTTCTAGGTCAGGCCGATAAATATTATCGAGTACGTTGTTAGCCTGGTTCATGCCGCGTTCCTCATGCTCCTTGCAGAATCAATTACTCAAGATGTGGTTACTGCTCTTTTGATCGAGCTTAATTTTTACCGAAAATAGGCTTTTGGGTGGCCTATGAGCTTTCCGGTATGATTGCCTCCAAATGGAGGTGGGTTTTTTACTTTAGTGGCAATGATCACTTTTATGTGACTTGCTTTAACAAAGTAAAATTCACTACTGTTGCCGTTGTACACAACTTCTGATTAACTGGCTTAAAACCAGATGCACCTTAATCAAGAAATTAACCACGTCAGACATAATGGATATGACTGCTGGCAGATTTACCTGTCAAGACTGTTCTGATTGTAGCCTGTTTCACAGAAATTGCACTCTTTTTGTGTGTTAATCACGAACTCGTTAAACAAGATGCAGCCACTTTTATCAAAAAGACATTAAAAACGGTAGTCGCACCATTAAATTTTGTCGAAAACTTTTTGGTTTGGCAGTGGCATTCTCATTAAATTAAAAGGTAGGCACACTTGCTCCCGGTAGGTTCTAGACTTTAAGTACAACAATAGTTTTCTGGCAACAGCACATTGGCTGTTCATTAAAGTTAGCAGTATTGATGTACCCATGTTTACCATTCCTTCATAAATTACTTATTTGGGAGAGTAAAACTGGGCTAACCGCTTTCTTAGATAGGGTAATAGTGCAACCTTGGTGGTGCTTGTTTCCAGGCACAGAGCCTTGTATATGCTATGCCCATTACCTGAACTAAGGAGTTAAGGTTGTGGCAGAATGAGCCGATTAACGGAATGATTTTAGATTTCCTTCCTTTCGTCCCTATTAACACATTAGCGCACTGTGGAGATTTCAACCCTATGCAACTTGACAAACTGTTCCTATTGTATACAAGGATATTTTAATCAGTCGAGAAATAATTTGTCATTGGATATGCTAAACAATTTACTTAGTTATGAAAAAATTACATCGGATATACACTAAAAATCAATTCAATATTTTTTTACCATAGCGGTATATGACGATATTGGCAAATATTTGGGTAGTAGTTGTCTGTTTATCAGAGGAATAAATTGGTATTTAGATAATTTGTGGCTTTGCAGCCCTGTTCAGAATTAAGTATTTTTACGTCTTTACTAATAAAATACTACATTTGTTACCTCTCCAAACCTCTCCCCGTCGACGAGGAGAGGCTGAGAACCTAGTTTTTTCATCAAGAAAAAGTAAAGTTCCTCACCGTTTTCAGATAACGGGAGTCCTCTAGCGATATTTTTCAGATAGCAGGTTAGATATCTAGATCGGTGAGGTTAAGTTTAGAACCATAGGTTTCAATGAATTCTCGTCTGGGTGCGACGCGATCGCCCATTAAAATGGTAAATATCCGATCAGCTTCTGCTGCGTCTTCAATTTCTACTTGTTTGAGGGTACGGGTTTGGGGGTTCATTGTCGTTGTCCAGAGTTGTTCTGGCATCATTTCTCCCAAACCTTTGAAACGTTGGATGGTATAGTTAGCGTTGCTGGGAAGAGTACCTAGATGCTGTTGTAATTCCCGATCGCTATAACAATACTGGTAATTTTTTCCCCGTTCTACTTTGTAAAGTGGAGGACAAGCAATATAGATGAAACCTTGTTCAATCAGCGCCCGTTGATAGCGATAGAAAAAAGTTAACAATAGAGTGCGGATGTGTGCGCCATCTACGTCAGCATCAGTCATTAAGACTACATGATGATATCGTAATTGTGAGGGGTTAAATTCTTCACCTTTTACGCCTAAACCCAGTGCAGTGATTAATGATTGAATTTCGTTATTCTTGTAGATTTTAGCATCGTCGGTTTTTTCAATGTTGAGAATTTTACCACGAAGAGGGAGAATTGCTTGGGTACGGCGATCGCGTCCTTGTTTGGCACTTCCACCCGCTGAATCGCCTTCCACGATGTATATTTCAGATTCAGCCGGGTCACGAGAACTGCAATCTGCTAATTTACCGGGTAAAGGAGAGGATTCAAGGACTGATTTGCGTCTGACTAACTCCCGCGCATGACGAGCAGCTTCAGCAGCTTTAAAGGCTTGAATAGCTTTATCTAAAATCGAATCAGCGATAGCTGGGTGAAATTCTAGATACTCGGTGAGAACTTCCCCGACAAAAGAATCAACAATACCGCGAACTTCAGTATTACCAAGTTTAGTTTTGGTTTGTCCTTCAAATTCAGGATCGGGAACTTTAACGGAAATTACAGCGGTTAAACCTTCTCGGACGTGTTCACCACTGAGGTTAGATTCACCTTCTTTAATTTTATTCCGTTTGCGAGCGATCGCATTTAATGTTCTGGTTAAAACTGCCTTTAACCCTTCTAAGTGAGTACCACCATCAATAGTCCGAATATTATTAGCAAAGCCCAGGACATTATCTGTGTAAGCATCAGTACACCACTGCAAGGAAACTTCTACCTGGACGTTGTTACGTTCCCCCTGGACATAGATAATTTCTTCATGAAGAGGCTGCTTTTCACGATTCATGTAGGCGATATACTCTTTAATACCACCCTTGTATTCGTAAGTTTCTATCTTAGGTTCATCACTTTTGAGGATTTCTAAACGATGATCCGTAAAAATAATTCTGACACCTGCATTCAGATACGCTAACTCGCGCAAACGACCTGATAAAGTAATGTAATCGAATTCTATGCTGGTGGTAAAAATTTGTGTATCTGGCTTAAAGGTAATAGATGTACCAGTTCTATCTTCTTCGGAAGGTGTTGCTACCAATTCTGTAACGGGGAAACTCCGTTCATATCTCTGCTTATGTACCTTTTTATCTCGCCAAACCGTAACTTCTACAAACTCAGACAGGGCGTTAACAACCGAAATCCCCACCCCGTGTAAACCCCCAGAAACTTTGTAGCCACCACCACCAAACTTACCACCAGCGTGGAGAACAGTTAACACAGTCTCTAAAGCTGATTTACCAGTTTTGGGGTGAATGTCTACGGGAATACCCCGACCATCATCTGTGACTGTGACAGAACCATCAGCATTGATATCTACTTCAACATGGGTACAATGACCTGCTAAAGCTTCATCAACAGAGTTGTCCACTACCTCGTAAACTAAATGATGGAGTCCTCGCGGACCTGTAGTACCGATGTACATCCCTGGTCGTTTGCGGACGGCTTCCAGACCTTCCAGAACTTGAATCTGATCGGCACTGTAACTGCTCGTCATGAAAATTCTCCTGATGCTTGGGGTTGAACTTGGCCTTTAGGCCAAAAAAGTAAAATCACCCCAAAATTATAACACAAAAGCCTTGTTGCCGTCTGTAGCGTGATTTTATGGGAAGTTTATACAGGGGATGGAATGTACTGGGGATTGGGGATTGGGGACTGGGAAGAGTGTTTATGCTGACTAATGACTAATGACTAAATTAATTGTAATTTGTGGGGCTACAGCAACAGGAAAGTCTGGTTTGGCTTTGAGTTTAGCTAGACGGTTGGATGCGGTAATTTTGAGTGCCGATTCTCGTCAAGTATACCGTGAGTTTGACATTGGCACGGCTAAACCGACTTTGGCAGAACAAAAATTAGTACCACATTATTTAATTAATATTTGTGATCCAACTAAAATAATGACATTAGCAGATTATCAGGAACAAGCACAAGCTTTAATTGCTAGTCTTGGTGTTTCTCCACTGTTGTTAGTTGGTGGTACTGGTTTGTATATTCGTTCAATTGTTCAAGGTATGAAGATTCCGAGAGTATCACCACAACCACAATTGCGATCGCAATTAGAATCTTTAGGTCAACATCAACTTTACCCGATGTTGCAACAAGTTGATCCCATTGCTGCCCAAAAAATCCACGCTCATGATTTAGTGCGGACTTTAAGAGCATTAGAAGTATATTATGTCACTGGATTGCCAATTTCTGAACAGCAAGGAGAAAACCCTCCGAATTATCCGATTTTGCAAATTTGCTTAGATTCTGAACCGGAACATTTAGATATGAGAATTCGGAGAAGAACTGAACAAATGATTGCAGATGGTTTAGTTGCTGAAGTTGAATATTTATCTCAAAAATATGGTGCTGAGTTACCTTTATTAAATACTTTGGGATATCAAGAAATTAAGCAATATTTAGCTGGTGAAATTTCTTTAGATGAAGCTACAGAATTAATTGCTTTGCATACAAGACAATTTGCCAAACGTCAACGCACTTGGTTTAGACAATCTCGTAATATGGAATATTTTGATATGAATAATCCTGATTTGTTAGAAAAAGTTTGGACAAGAATTAATCAATTTATCTGAATCAGAATTTACAGGATGTTCATTTTCAATAATGAATATCTTTTGTACATATCCCCGACTTCACTAGATCAATTTATCATTTATGAAAACCATAAACAAAAGAAGTCGAGGATATTATCCTCTCACCTGAATTCTTACGTTTTCAAACATCCTGTAAAATCATCAATTTCCTCCCCAGCCCGTGTTTGGTAAAGAATCAGGTTGAGGTTTTTTAATGTTGTTTATTGTTGCAGGTGCAGCGCGAGAATTAGCAACTTGACAACAATTAATCACAGGATAATTAGCCAAGCTTTGTAATTTCACTGATGATAAAAGTTCATTCCACTCTGCCTTAAATTGAGAATTTTTCCGCAACAAATCAAGAATTTCTAAAGTTTCATGCCAAACGCCATATTCTGCATACAATTTAGCTTGTTCTATGGGGTTTTCTTTGATTTGCTCTATTTTATCGAGTTGTTCAAAAGTCAAAGATTTACGCTCAAGCAAACCTTTTACTAATTTATCGTCCGATGAATCTTCAGGATCACATATTACTAAAAACTCCCAATTATAGATTTTATTTGCTTGTAACTTTACTGTTTCTGGAAGTTTGACTTTTACTATACCCGCAGTATGAGGTAATTGAAAATTGGTGTTATAAACCTCTATTTTTGTGCCTTTTTCTAATACACGAAAATTAACTTGCTGATCGATGATAGTAGCAATATGCACATAAACTGCCGGGTTAGGTACTACGGTTGTAATAATGTTATTGATTGGTGCTATGGCGGTTAGCTCTATCCTGGAATTGATATGTGATGGTGTTGCTTCTTTTAAATCACAACCCCCTCTTCTCCCTCCTGGTGAAGTTCGTTCTGGCGCTCCCCGGTCGGCTACTGGTGGAAATTTAATGCTAACTTGGTATCCTGGGGTTAATTGCGCTCCACTCTGCGTTGGTACGCTGGCAATAATGAAAATAGCAGTTAATACTCTAACAACTGGATTTTTGAAGAAAATGCAAGTGTTTTTTGTCATCATAAGTATTTTAAAAAGCAAAAGTCTGTTAATTAATATGTACTGGTTTTGACTTAGCTTGCTTTATTCAGTAATCATACTGCTTTTTGGCGGTATTATATAGATAACTCCAGAAATTATCGTTAACATTACGGAAATCCAAAAGGAAATTAAAGCCGGAAGTTGCCAAGCTGGTGGTAAAGGTGCTATGAGTAGAGCGATCGCAATTATTTGACTAACTGTTTTTAGTTTTCCCCAAATATTCGCACCAGTGATAGTGGTTTGATTGACACGCCAACCTGCGATCGCTAATTCTCGTGCTAAAATTACAAATACTCCCCATGCTGGTATTTTACCTAATTCAACTAACACTAATAACGGTGCAAGTACCAATAATTTATCTACTAATGGATCAAGAAATTTCCCTAAATCAGTAATTTGATTCAGTTTCCTCGCTAAATAACCATCTAACCAATCAGTTAACGCTGCAATTAAAAATATAGTTAAACATATCCATTGTGCTTGGGGTGTGGGAATATATAAACCATAAAGTAAAAATGGTATTCCTAATAATCGAGAAAAGGTTATTGTATTTGGTAAGTTCATAATTTTTAAGTTTGCTTTTTTTAAACGAACCGCAGAGACGCAGAGGACGCAGAGAATTTTTAGATACCCGAATTCTATGATTAATTTATCATTTTTTTATCAGGATAAAACAGAAATCGTGGATCTTTTATTTTATATCTAGTTTAATTTTAAGCATTTGAATAATTGTCCTAATGTTAAATGTAATTCTTTCACTATTTCGTGAACTGGTAATATATCTGTTTCATTTTCTAAATAAATTGGTTGTTGATTTTGGGGATAAACTATAATATTACATTCTTCAGGATCAATTAACCAACCTAAGCTAGTACCATGATTTAAACAATGTAAAATATTTTTTATAGGTTTAGTTGCACTTTGTTCAGGAGAAAGGATTTCAATTGTCCAATCTGGATAGGTATTAAAAACATTAGCAATATTACCTTTTTCATCTACGGGAATTCTATTCCACGCAAATACAGCCACATCTGGAACTATAGAACGTCCACCAAAAGTACAGCGTAATTCTGGAAAAGCTAAAGCAATTTTTGCATCTTCCACTAGATTATTGATCGCGTTAACTGATTTAGCTTGTAATCTGCTATGTTTACCTTGTGGCATGGGTTTTTGAATTATTTCTCCGTTGCTATATTCACTTGCGGGTTTAGTTTCTGGTAGTTGTAAAAATTCTTCTAAACTTAATTGACGGGTTGGTGTTGCTACCATAATATTTTTACCTCCTTTGTATTTAGCCTCAAGTTTATCCTAAAAAAGATTGCTAAATTAGGCTTTTGGTGTACTTGCATGGGATGATCTGTATTTTGAGATTATCCACACAGACGATGACTAACAATACAGATTTTCGCATTGAACGGGACTCGATGGGCGATCGCCAAATTGCTAGTAATGTTTATTACGGCATTCAAACCCAACGCGCTATCGAAAACTTCCCTATTAGCGGTTTAAAGCCTTTATCCACTTACGTAGATGCTGGTTTGTATATTAAAAAAGCTACTGCAATTGTCAACGGAGAATTAGATTGTATTCCCGCAGATATCAGCAAAGCCATCATCCAAGCTACTGATGAAATTTTAGCCGGTAAACTCCGTGATCAATTCGTTGTTGATGTTTACCAAGCAGGTGCGGGAACTTCCCACCACATGAATATTAACGAAGTTCTCGCTAACCGTGCTTTGGAAATTCTGGGAGACGAAAAAGGCAATTACAAGCGGGTTAGTCCTAACGATCATGTAAACTACGGACAGTCTACCAACGATGTCATCCCTACCGCTATCCGCATCGGTGGTTTATTAGCACTTTCCCAAACCTTACACCCAGCTTTAGAAGCTGCAATTTCCACACTGGAAGCTAAAGCGGTAGAATTTCAAGACATCGTCAAATCGGGAAGAACTCACTTACAGGATGCTGTACCTGTGCGTTTAGGTGAAAATTTTCGGGCTTGGGCGCAAATTCTCACAGAACATCAAAACCGATTATACATTGCTTCCGGTGATTTGATGGTACTTGGTTTAGGTGGAAGTGCAGCCGGTACGGGAATGAATACCCATCCCCAATATCGTCAACGAGTAGTAGAAGTGCTTTCCCAGTTGTTAGAAATGCCTTTAGAACCAGCACCCCATTTAATGGCCGCGATGCAAAGTATGGGTGCATTTGTGAATGTTTCCGGGTGCGTGCGAAATTTAGCCCAAGACCTAGTTAAAATCTCCCATGACCTGCGGTTAATGGACTCAGGACCCAAAACCGGGTTTAAGGAAATTCAACTCCCTCCAGTGCAACCAGGGTCTTCAATTATGCCAGGGAAATATAACCCGGTAATGGCAGAGATGACATCAATGGTATGTTTTCAGGTGATGGGTTATGATAATGCGATCGCACTAGCAGCACAAGCAGGACAATTAGAATTAAATGTAATGATGCCTTTAATTGCCTACAATTTAATTCACAGCATCGAAATTTTAGGGAATACAATTTCTGCATTAACTAACAATTGTATTCAAGGAATTACCGCCAACAAAGAAAGATGTGTAACTTATGCTGAAGGTAGTTTAGCATTAGTGACTGCCTTAAATCCCCACATTGGTTATCTTAACGCTGCGGCTGTGGCTAAAGAATCTTTAGAAACAGGAAAATCTCTGCGTCAGATAGTTCTTGAAAAAGGTTTAATGACAGAAGCAGAATTAGCTAATGTTTTAGATTTGGAACAAATGAGCGCAATTGTTCCTCTATAAAGTTGTAGGGGTTTAGCATTGCTAAACCCTGAAACTAAACATCCTTTACATCCTTAAATCCTGTAAATCCTGATTCTGACAATACCATCATTCTCTAAAAATCGTTTATATTGTGAGATAATAACGCAATTATTAATTATGCAGACACTAAAACCATCCGTTAGTTTAATTCGGGCTAAATCCTACGAACAAGAGGCTTTAAGAGAATCCTTGACAACGCTGTTAGAACCTTTAGGGGGAATAGCCGCTTTTGTGAAACCAGGAAACCGCGTTTTACTCAAACCTAATTTACTCACAGGTTCTCGTCCTACAAAAGAATGTACCACACGCCCAGAATTAGTCCGCGCTGTTGCCCAAATGGTGATGGAAGTTGGTGGTAAACCATTTTTAGGAGATAGTCCCGCTTTTGGTAGTGCTAAAGGTGTAGCGGAAGCAAATGGGTTATTACCAATTTTAGAAGAGTTGAATATTCCTATTGTGGAATTTCACGGTAAACGTTACCAAACCGTGAACGATAATTTTAATCATTTGCTTTTATCAAAAGAAGCAATGGAAGCAGATGTAATTATTAACTTGCCCAAAGTTAAATCTCATATGCAATTAACTGTAACTTTGGGTGTGAAAAATCTCTTTGGTTGCGTTCCTGGAAAAATGAAAGCTTGGTGGCATCTAGAAGCGGGAAAAGATGCTAACCGCTTTGGGGAAATGTTAGTAGAAACCGCCAGGGCAATTAATCCAACTTTAACCATTTTAGATGGTATTATTGGTCATGAAGGTAATGGACCTAGTAATGGTGAACCTCGTGATTTGGGAGTTTTAGCAGCATCAAGTAATGTGTTTGCTTTAGATCGGGCAGTTTTGGAAATTCTCAAAATTGATCCTTTACAAGTTCCCACTATTGCTGCTTCTCAAAGATTGGGTATTTGTCCTGAACTGAGTGAAATTGAGTTTCCTAATTTATCTCCTGATTTGTTACAAATAGAAGATTGGCGTTTACCTGATCAGTTAATGCCCATTGATTTTGCTATGCCACGTGTGATTAAGTCTACTTTTAGGCATCTCTATATCCGCTTTATCAAAGAACCCATGAGTGCTTATAGCAGGTAATTCATTAGACATCTGCTGGTAATTAAATGTGCGTGGTTTAAAAACCTTGTAGAGACTTTCTATAGAACGTCTCTACATTCACTGTTGACTGTTCACTGACTCCTGACTCTAATTTTCTGGAATGTCTCTAATTGGAACTGTATTTAAGTTTTATATAAATTTCAATAAATCCAAAATCCCAAATTGCTGTAAATGCACAAATTAATTAATTATTATGTGACGATGATCACAAAATCACATGACTATGTTTCTTTTGAAACAGGATAAGATTCGTGAAAGCTACAGGCTTTATCTGAGAAAAATAGCTAAAATAGAAATGAAGCTCTCAACGAGAGTTTGAACTACAAGTGATAGGAACAACCAGAATTTTTTATGAATTCAAATAGCCAGTCTGCCAACCCTCCCGACACATATTCCCAACGTTTGGCAGACATTGTGGGAACGGCGATCGCACTCGTGACCCTGATCCTACCAGTATTTATCATCTCCCACTATTCTTCACCTGATGTTCAAAATAATCAGCCAACCCTAACTTACCACTTAACCAGAAGCCAGAAGTAACTGTTGCTGGCTTCAGTTTAATTGTGCTACAGCTATTATCAATCAACTATGAATAACAAGATCCCCGATTTCTCCAAGAAGTCGGGGATCTGCGTTTTCTGCACAAAGACTTTGGGAACAGAGGCAAAATTGTCCTAAAATCTTACACGGGGAGCCAAACTGCGTGCTACCTAGAATAACTGTTAGCGAAGGAGTGTTGTTGTGGATTTATCTCTTATTCCTGCCCAACCTAAACCGGGTGTGATTAACGTTTTGATTGAAATTCCAGGCGGGAGTAAAAATAAATATGAGTTCGATAAGGAATTGAACGCTTTTGCTCTAGACCGGGTACTTTATTCTTCGGTAAAATACCCTTATGACTATGGCTTTATACCCAACACCTTAGCTGATGATGGAGATCCCCTGGATGGTATGGTTATGATGGATGAACCAACCTTTCCCGGTTGCGTCATTCCTGCCAGACCGATTGGTTATTTGGAAATGATTGATGGTGGCGATCGCGATGAAAAAATTCTTTGTGTTCCTGACAAAGATCCCCGCTATGCCCATGTAAAATCATTGAAAGATATACCTAACCACCGTTTGGATGAAATTGCTGAATTTTTCCGTTCTTATAAAAATTTGGAAAAAAAGGTGACAGAAATTCTCGGTTGGCAGGATGTAGAGATGGTTCAACCCTTAGTAGAGAAATTCATCAAAGCTGCTAAAAATTAATAGATAGATGGGTACTTGGGACTTGGGACTTGGGACTTGGGACTTGGAAAAAGTAACTCACATCTTGCCTCTTGTCCTTTTCCCAATTACCAGTTACAGATGTTACCATTTTCATAAATACCCATCAACTAAACAGACTCACACTACTCCCGGTTGTTGCGGAACAACCTAAAACGAAATGCAGCGGACTCTCCTTTTAGCTAAAATTCATAACTGTACCCTCACAGGGGCAAATATTAACTATGTGGGTAGTATTAGTATCGATCAAGTCCTTTTAGATAAAGCTGGTATTTTACCTTATGAGCAAGTACAAGTAGTGAATAGTGCTAATGGTCAGCGTTTTATTACTTATGCAATTCCGGCTCCAGCTAACTCAGGAATCATTGAATTAAATGGAGCGGCCGCACGGCTAGGCATTATAGGCGATCGCTTGATTATAATGACTTACGGGCAGTTTACACTAGAAGAGTTAAAACATTACTCTCCTACGGTTGTCATTGTGGACGAAAAAAACCGGATGTTGGAAGTAAGAAACTACGATGATCTGCTCAGTAAGCTCTAATCTCAAGGAATATGTCAAATATTGAGCGTTCTGATTCCCAAAGCTACGTCAATGATGAATTAACTCCTCCGCTCAATCACCTTGCTGGGGAGTTTTGGATTAAATTTTGGGGTGTCCGTGGTTTGATACCCACCCCCAATAGTCATACCTGTCGGTATGGTAGTAATACTGCTTGTGTAGAAATATATGTAGCAGGGCAACGCTTGATTTTTGATGGAGGTACTGGCTTACGTGTCTTGGGTAAATCTTGGCAACAACAACAAAACCCCCTAGAAGCCCATTTATTTTTTACCAACTGTCAATCCAATCGTATCCAAGGATTTCCCTTTTTTGCTCCAGCATTTGTTACCGATAATTGCTTTCATATTTACGGTACAGCGGCCTCAAATGGTGCATCAATCAAACAATGCTTGTGCGACCAGATGCTCCAACCTCACTTCCCTTACCCTTTACAGGTGATGCAGTCAGAGTTGCTGTTTTATAACTTGACTCCTGCTAATGCAGTAGAGTTAGGTGATGTCAAAATTACAACGGCGTTAATTAATAAAACTCAGAGATCAGTTGGCTACAAGGTAAGTTGGGGAGACTATAGCATTGCCTACGTGACAGATTTACACAAGAGTCTTGATTTAGAAGAGCAGAACCAAATTTTACCAATTATTCAGGATGTTGATTTATTGGTTACTAATGCTACCTATACTCCACCAACTGATAAAAATCATGAATATGCGGAATTACTCTGGAAAACTCCAGTAGATTTAGCTCAATTTGCTAATGTCAAAAAACTGGTGATATCTCACCATCACCCAGACGATGATGATGATTTTCTGGACACAATTCAAGACGAAATTAAGTCTGCTCTTCCCAATGTGCTACTAGCTTATGAAGGTATGGTGTTAGCTGTAGGGAACAGGGAACAGGGAACAGGTGACAGGTGACAGGTGACAGGAGTCAGGAGTCAGGAGT
>NZ_JAYGHA010000014.1:46196-51408 GCF_034931405.1 Anabaena sp. UHCC 0451
CAGAAGAAAGATAAATATTCCCTATTCCCCGCGCCTAATTACGAATTACGAAATTAGTTCTCGGAGTTTAGTCCCTACTAAACCACTGCTAAATAATTCTCTGGCTTTGTCTATACCAGCTTGAATATCTGGAGAAATGCCACTATTCCAGAGATAAAAACCACCATTCCATAAGGCTGTTTGCATAAGTTCGCTTGGTTCTCCAGCTAAAACTGATTGCATATTTTTGATGAGTTCTTCTGTAGTCCCAAGGGGGACGTTTTTAGTGATAAAACCGTATTCACGGGGTGCCAGGTGTAACCGTTCTAATTCTGGTGTTTTGGATGAAGATAAGCCAATAATGGCTGTGCGATCGCGTGGTAAATCACAACTACCTTCTAAACCTTTAACAAAGGTATATTTTTTCACTCCTTGTAAATCTAAAGCAGTTTGAAACATGGCTTCAGTCGGTGGATGGACAAAACCGGGAATGATGTGAGCATCACCAGCGTAAGGACACCAAATTAACTCCATTGTCGCTAATGGTGGACGTTTACCTAGTTGGTCGCGGTATTCCCAAAGAGTTTGAGTTAAGGGAAAATGTGTTGGGGTGTAAATAAAACCAATTCCTGTTTGCTCAAATACTTGCTGAGTTTGTATTAGTGGTAAATTTGTCCAATCAACTCCTAAACCTTGCCAAATTTCAATTAAAGGTAAACCGTATTTGGTAGGATAGCGATTTCCTCCGTGCATAATCACAGGTTGTCCCGCAGCAGCTAATAATAAAGCCGTAATAATATTAATTGGAGCAGTGCGAGTTCTGCCATCATAGGGTATACCTAAAACTATTAGAGGTTTTTCAGTTTTGATAGGTTGCAGCTTGGGTCCCAATTCGTCATAAGCATCCAACATTCCCGCTAACTCTTCACCTGTGGGACGTTTGATGCGGTGAGCAATTAAAAACGCACCGATTTGTGCTGGTGTCGCTTCAGCCAATAACATCATTTTCATAGCGGTAGCAGCTTCAGCACGGGTTAAATTTTCTGATGTGTGGCTACCACTACCGACTTTTTGGATAAATTCTCTAAATATATTGGTCATTGGGAACAGGGAACAGGGAACGGGGAACAGGGAATAGGGAATAGGGAATAGGAGGAGTTATTTTAATTTTTAATTTTTAATTGTTAAGAAGCTGAAAGTTTTTGGTCTAGTTGTGGAGGAATATTGTCACGTACTAGTTGCCAAAAGTGTTGAATTGGAGGAATTTGCAGACGGTCTTGAGTTGTTACCATAACTACGCGACGAGTTAAACTGGAATTATCCGGTAAGTTGATATTGCTGGCTAGGGAACGAACTGCAAGACTAGGATCAAATCTGGCTTCTATTAATGCGGAATGGGGTAATAAAGCAATTAGTTCTCCTTGACGGACGACTCCGCGAAAAGCATCTAAGGTGTTTACTTCTAAAGCTGCTTGCAGTTTTGCTTCTAGTTTGTCAAAGCGATCTTGAATTAAACGCTGCATTCCATACCCATCTTTAAATACCACTTGGGGATAAAGAATTAACTCTGACCAAGGGATAGATTCAAACTTAGCTAGGGGATGATTAGCTGATATTAATACTTCTATTGGTTCATCATATAATGTTTGCACGACCATTTCTTTACCAGTGATCAAAAAGCGATTGTGCATGACTATTGCTAGATCAACTAAGCCATCTTTAAGGACTTTGAGAGAGCGATCGCTTCCTAAAGATGTAACTCTTAATTGCACATCTGGATAATCATGACAAAACTTTTGTAAAACTGGTGGTAGGTAAGAAGCACAAACAGAATGAATGGCCGCAATACACAATTCTGGCTGTTTTCCTGTTATTAAATCGGTTAATTCTTGTGTAGCAAATTCCCATTCTTGGCAAATTTTACGAACACGGGGGAGCAAGCGTTCACCACCTAATGTCAGTTTGGCATGAGTTGTTCTATGAAACAGTTCTACACCTAAATCTGCTTCTAAACCCTGTATTTGTCTACTAATTGTTGATTGGGTAACACCACATTTTTTTGCTGCTTGTTGAAAACTGCCAGTTTGGGCGATCGCTAAAAAAGCTTGCAACTGCTCTAGACGCATTTTAAGTAGTAGCCTGAATTTAGTTTAAGACCTGAATTCCCTAAATGAATTTATCTCCTCAGTTTAGTAGATTTTGATACCAATTTCAGAATTCATCGGCTACTAGCAATCTGCTATCTTAAACTGGTTTAACAAATACAGAATCGCTTTCAATCTTAGCTAAATAGGTTTTTAGCGGTTTTTCGGCTGGACTTTTTTGAACTTTACCATCACCGCTGTATTCTGCGTCATGACAAGGACAGACAAAATGATTTTTATTTGCTTTCCATGCAACGGTACAACCTTGATGAGTGCAAGTAGGGTTAACAGCAATTACATCTTTTGCGGCTTTAGATGTACCTACTACTAAAACTGCACCAATTGGAGAATCTTGTACTAATAATTGCCCAGTCTTGTCTAATTCTGCTACAGTACCTACTTTTTGCCAGTCTTTAGTAGCAGCCTGAGCAGGAGAAGATGCAGTTGTGGTTGTGGTTGTGTCGCTAGAACAAGCTGCGATCGCTACAGGTAAGGAACTCGCTAATAAACCTAAACCTACCCAATTAAAAAATTCACGGCGTTTCATAGATACTGTAATTTATGGTCTAATTTTTAACTATTTTCCCAGGATAATTGTGTCAAAATCAACCTGTTATTGCCCTTAACCCAGTCTACAGATTAAACATCAGTTGATGTCTCACTGACTTCCAACTCAGGTGTAGCTTCCTTAACTCTGCGGATGGGTAAATTAGCGATTAAAGCTGTTGTGCGTTGGTTGCTTTCTAGGGAAAACTCCAAGCCATCTGTCTCAATTTCTACATACCGACAAACAATTGCCAGGATTTCCTGGCGCATCTTTTCCAAAGTTTGCGCGTCTAAGTCGGCACGGTCGTGAGCTATAACTACTTGCAGACGACGTTTAACTTGAGTACGACTGGTGTCAGGTGTGCGAACAAAAAGTTTTTCTAAAAGTTCAAGAATCATTGCTGCTAGTTTTAAGGCGGAGACTGGAGAATAAGTTAAACAATCTTTGTCCACAACAATTTCCGCAAGCGGGAAAAGATGTTGTCGTTGGGTGAGTCAAGCTCAAGAAAATCAACAGTTTCCCCTTCTAATCTACGAGCAATGTTCTCAAAAGCTATGGCCGCTAAAGAAGGAGTTTCTGATAATACTAAAGGTTCGCCCCGGTTGGTAGAGACTATAACACGCTCGTCGTCAGGGATTACCCCAATTAAGGGAATGGCGAGAAGTTCCTGAACATCCTGCACAGACATCATATCATTTGCCCGTACCATTGCAGGTCTAATCCGGTTAATTATTAAATTAATCTTTTTAACACCTTGCGCTTCTAGTAAGCCCACTACCCGGTCAGCATCACGGACTGCGGAAATTTCTGGGGTGGTGACAATCAGGGATTCTTTAGCTGGGGCGATCGCATTTTTAAACCCCATTTCAATACCTGCGGGACTATCAATCACCACATACTGGTATTTTTGCGCTAGTGCATTTACCAGTAATTTCATTTGGTCGGGAGTTACGGAATCTTTGGTGCGATTTTGGGCAGCTGGTAACAGAACCAGATTAGGCTGACGTTTGTCTTTAACTAGAGCTTGGTCTAAACGACACTCTCTGGCTAACACTTCTACTGCTGTGTAGACAATGCGGTTTTCTAGTCCCAATAGCAAATCTAAATTTCTCAGACCAAAATCCGCATCAACTAAGGCCACTTGTCGGCCTATTTTGGCCAAAGCCATACCCAAATTTGCGGAAACTGTGGTTTTACCTACTCCTCCTTTACCGGAGGTAATTACAATAATACGACTCATAACAGCAATTGGCTCGATTAGGGTTGGTGGAATATTATATTAGAAACTCTGATTAATCTTACTTAACTGAGTGCGGGAAAAATCAGTAGCTTTGGCGATACGGATGCCTTGGGGTGTGATATGAGCAACTTCAGGAAAAAACTGTGTCAGTGATTTCTCCGGCGCTCTCGCCAATGTATCGGCGATTCGCAGTTGGGTTGGTTCCATTTGCAAAGCCATAATGAGACATTCACGATTTCCCCCAGCACCGGCATGAGCCACCCCCCGCAGACGACCCCAGACGATAATATCTCCATCTGCAATTACAATACCACCGGGATTGATATCTCCTAAAATAATCACTGTTCCTGGATGACGAATTTCTCCACCAGATCGCACAGTCATCTCTAGATAGAGAGCATCTGCTAAAGCTTTGGGAATGATGAGGGGATCGGTGGTGAGGGCTGGTTGTAGCTGTATTTGTTCGACAGAATAACCTAATGTACAAGCGGCGATCGCTGTTTGTCTACGGCTTGTGGCTACAGATTTTAGCTGAAGTTTGATTTCACTTAATGTTTGCGCCAATTCTTGCAGTTGTCTACTATCTAATAAGCGGTCTTTTGCTACTAGATGTACTATGGTGTTATGTGTCCGCAAGCGATCGCTACCATTAAGACGTTGTCTCATTTGTTGCCATATTTGCGACCAACTGACTTCGGAAGCAGGTACTTCCGCTTCAGTGGGCAA
The DNA here is from genome assembly GCF_034931405.1 of Anabaena sp. UHCC 0451. Taxonomy (NCBI): domain Bacteria; kingdom Bacillati; phylum Cyanobacteriota; class Cyanophyceae; order Nostocales; family Nostocaceae; genus Anabaena; species Anabaena sp. UHCC 0451. The sequence goes on from NZ_JAYGHA010000014.1 coordinate 50,833, forward strand.
AATTAATAACAGTCTTCCCTCCTCTGTTTTTAACTGAACTTGAATATTATTGTTGATATTTGGTTCTAATAATGCTAACTCATCGCTGTTCAAATCAATCAAGTCAGAATTAGATGGTTCTATATTGTGGACTTCAGACTTAGCTTCAGAATTAGAGTCTACATTCCCAGATGAATTAGCTTGTAAATAAACAAGAACAGATTTTAACTCTCCATTAGGGATAATAGAATTATCATCTGCATCATCAACATTACTATCTGCCTCTATATCAACAGGATTGGCAATTTTTTCGGCTCTATCATCTTTAATAGAGATTGATTCTGCATCGGTTAGTGCAGAATTTGACTCCTTGTCCAAATCTTTTGGTGATTTTTTAGAATCAGAATTCATTCTTAATGGGTAATTGGTAATTGGTAATTGGTAATGGGTAATTGGTAAATTTATTCTGAACTCCTGACTTCTGTACGGGCTTATCCCTAACGGGATTGAAAGCATCAGCATTTGGTGTAAAGGCGTAAGGGCGAAGCATTCGTGTAAGGGCGAAGCATTCGTGTTAAGGGCGAAGCATTCGTGTAA
>NZ_JAYGHA010000014.1:51646-87744 GCF_034931405.1 Anabaena sp. UHCC 0451
TGATGCTTCCAGTCCCGTTAGGGATACGCCCGTAGTGATTAATTTGTAATCAATCTTTGATAAATTGTAGCTAAAGCATCAGCATTACCGACATTACCGGGAAATAAAACCACAGGTAAATTAGGAAACTGAGGATGATCAGATGGTGTAATTACCATTGAACAACCTGCTAAAATTTGACCTAATAACCTAGCAGACGTTAAAGCTAAACCTGTACTCAAAACATCATTAGAAGTAATACCCCCCTTGCTGATTAAGAACCCTATATCAGCTGGTAAACCCTTGACAATATCCATTAATAAAGCCGAAACTGTTGCCCCAAATTCTAATCTGGTTTTAACATCTTTAAAAGTTAATTCCTGACGACTTGTGTAAACTACTGGTGTTTTACCTGCGTTATGTGCTTCTTGGATGCTGTCAATAATCTCGGTTAGCAATTTAGCAGATTCATTCACTCCATCCTCAAGTAATCTGCCCACATTAACTTCTATCCCTACCGTTCCGGCAACTGCTAACAATGATTCTAACTGTTGAGTTGTCTTTTTGACGTGAGAACCAACAATGACTGCACCTGGTTTACCCCCACGAACATATTCTGCCATATTTTCTGCGGCGATGGGTTGGGGCGGTAAAGCTGCTAAAGCTGTTAAAATGCTGGCAGCGGAGCGGAATAAAAAACGTTTTCCTTGACTTGCGGCTGTTAATACATCTACAGCAAAGGTGTTGAGATCCGCTTGAGTTTCGCCATCAACTACTCCACACTGATTATCATGGAGTTGCAATAATTTTTCTAAGCTACCTTTACGAATATCTGCAAGTAAAAATCTGATGACAGTATCTTCTGTGATGCGTCCTTTGGTTTTTTCTTCTACGTACTTAGGTAAGTAGCTGTAATTGTAACTAAAGACAGAATCACGGGCAAATTCTGTTTCGTGTACGGGAGTAGGAACACCATCAATAATTAAATAATGGATGCTGTCGCGGGTAATTCTCCCACCTTCAAAAAATGCGGGGACGAGAAAATGAGCGTCAAAGGGTCCGAGTTCTTCAGCGATGACATCGGTTTCTATGGGATAATGTCCGCGTAAGGTGGAGTCAGAACGACTAACTACGAGAAAATCGTCTATTTTTTCTGCTGCTAAGGCGATTTTTAAATTATGACAAACTTCTCTAGTTACATTTGCCGCATCTTCTGGGGTGAGCGATCGCGTATTGGTTAAAATAAAGAAAATGGGAGCATCATCTTTTAACCCTAAACGCAAGATTTCCACGTCCCAGCGCATTAATAATAGACAACTGTGAACGGTTTGAGAACCGGTAGGATCGTCATCTAAAACAATTATTTTGGGTTGGTTATTCATAGATATGTCAATGGTGGTAGATATTCTACATCTAAAATCTGTTCAATTGTGTAAGGTCAAGTTTGGGGAAAACAATTTAAACCACTTTTTTTCTTAGCTTGTCGTGCTGCATCATTATATACTTCATCCAGCACTGTTAACAGATAATTATAGAGGTTTTTTGATTTTGTTAATTTCCTGATTTCTACACGAAAATTATCAATTTCTACTTGCCAATGATTTTTACAATCAGGAATGCTCCAGTGCTGATACAATAGCAGATGTTTGAGCAGTTGCAATAGATAACTTTCTAGTTTGTATTTTTGTTCATTACCCAATGCGGAAATCTCCTCAATTAAATGTTCCCAATCAATATTTTCTATGTCTTTTTCCTGTAATTGTTGTACAGTGATTTCTAGCCACTGGGGATAATCTTGTTCATAGAGAGTTTGACTCAATAATTGAGATATCATTTAGGATTCTCCCGATTAAATAGACAGGTTGATTTTTTGGATAAGGTTTCTACATCTGACATTCTTTCATAAATTTATGATTACACTTTTCTGAGGTTTCTCAGTTCTGCTTGTACATCTAAAGCAATCTGCAATGATTGATTGAGAAGTTGTCCATATTCACTGGCTTGATTACTAACTTGTAAGTTTTGCAAATTGGCTAAATTATTTACAAGTAACTCTTGGTTGTTAGCAAGCAGTTTTTTATTATCGCGCAAAATACGCTCACTTTTCAAAGCGCGAACTAAATCTTCTCGAATCAGTTGCAGTGCAGATATAATCTGTTCTCTGTCTTTAATGTTACTTTGGGAGTTGCCAGAAGTGGCGAGTTGATCGTTAATATCTATAGCTTGAATAACGGCGTGATATTTATCAACTTCATCTAGAAGGATTGTGAGTGCGTGGGGACAGGTTAATTTTCGCCAGAGCGATCGCCCTAAAATTACAGCAATAGGTACAATAATCAGTAATATCACGCCCAATAGATTAGAAGATCCTAGAGTGGGCAAAATTATAAACGCATAAATAAAACCAACAATAATCGGTGTCAGTGCTAAAGCCACCAAAGCTTCATTAATAAAAAAGCCGATGCGCTTTTGCTTGTCTGCCATAATTGAAGGACGAAATACGTCTTCTGTGTCAAAGCCTGTTAAGCGTTTCAATTCACCTTTGCTAATTTCTAAGCCTACTAAATCTGGCTGCACCGCTAGATACTCCTGGGGGAAGGGTAATTGGTGTATCTATTTTAGTCGGGTTTACCGTGATGGTTACAGCTGTATTCGGGGAACCAGTCTTCATCTAATATTTGTTCTAAAGAACCAATGGGGATAAGGGGAAATGTGTCAAGAGAAAGTTGAGAACGATCAGATGTTTCTTTTATTGCATCTTGATAACATTCATCAAATATTTCTAAAATGTAAGGTTTTAAACTTGGACTATCTTTGAGTTCATCTTTTATTTGTGTACGAAATGTTCTAATTTCCCCTTTCCAATGTCCTTGATTTCGTTCTCTTTCATTATCCCAACATTTAACTTTTAGTAGATGTACAAGCAGTTTAATTAATAAGTTTTGAATTGTGCGTTTTTGACTTCTACCTAAAGTTTCTAATTCTTCTAATAAGTTCTCTAAATCAACAGCAGAAAATTGTCCTGTGCTAAGTTGGTTGATGGTGGTTTTTATCCACAGGTAATAATCTTGTTCGTATAGGGTTTGAGTTTCGGGTTTTGTTAGTGTTTGCATAGAATAGCCTTGGTTTTGCTATTTTTTGTTATTTTACATTAATTGAATTGCAGTTTGTACAAATTTGACTTATACTGAAAAACAAAATTGTATGTAATCAGGTTATATGTCAAATTTACTGGAAAGAATTACAGTTAATCCTAAACAATGTGGTGGTCGTCCTTGTATTCGGGGAATGAGAATTAGGGTTTCAGATGTATTAGATTTGTTTGCATCTGGTTTAAGTGCTGAAGAAATGCCGGATCTTGAAGCTGATGATCTCAAGGCAGCACTTTTATAAGTTATATACAAGCATTGAAAATAAAGAAATAATAAGGATGAAAGATGAAATTTTCCATCCTTTTTTTGTTGAAGAAATGGGGATATTATAACAAAGAAAGTTGAGTATCTGCTTGATTAACCACATAAGCAACTCGCTTTTCTATTTTTGTTTTTATTACCTTCCCTTCATTTATAGCTCTTGTTAACCAATCATCCATCTGTACTTTTCTCACTTGCAAAGAGTCCGCAAGAGATTTTGCATCCTTGGGTTGCTGTAAATGATTGAGAATTACAGGTAAAACAACGTTATAAATATCTTTAGGAATAGTTGTTAAATCTTGGGGAATAGTATTAACATTCTGTTCTGGATGTTTTGTGATTACTTTATTTTTTACAGGTTCAAAATCAGTAATAATTTTTGTTAACATCTCCCGCAAATCACCATTTTCAACTTCTGAAGGAAACGGTTTTGCACCTTGATTATATAATTGCTGATTTCCTTCTGGTACTGAAGATCCCATTTTTACAAAAATAGGAATTTCTTTCAGTTTAGATAATGCTTCTACCGCACCAGTCCAAGTTCCACCTTTACCAAAAGTAGAATTAACAACTAAGGCATAATCTGCTAAACTATAAATATATTTATTCCGTCCCATTGCATTACCTGTGTTAAAACCAGCATCAGGATCATAGCTAGAAATTAAAGTTAATCTACCTTCTTGAATACTAGAACGATATTTACTATTTACGGCTGCTTTAGTCAAACTATCAGCTAATACACCAACAGACGTTCCTCCATGATCTAAAATACCTAACATTGATTCTTGATCTATCCCTCTCGCACCACCAGAAATAACTTGTATGTTTTGTTGAGAACAAGTTTGGGCAACTCTGCGTGTGTAGTGAATAATATCCTCATCTACATCACGAGAACCTACAATTGCTAATCCTCCTAAAGATAATAATTCTGCATTTCCAACTCCATAAATAATGGCTGGTGCTGAATGTTTCAATATTTGCTTAAAACGTTTGGGATATTTAGCATCACTGCGTCCCAATATCCATAAACCCCGACTTGTCCATTTTTCCACAGCTAAACTTAACATTGCACCCCGTTGTAATAAAGCTAAAACCCTATCAGGCTTCAGTTTATTGTTCGTTATTTTTTGTAACTGTTCTGTTGCTGTTGTTGCCAATAAATCTGCTGGACGCATTTGATTTTCTCGCAACCAATCTGCTAACAAGTTATATTCACCCAAAGTCAGAGGTAGCGGTTCAATTTGGCGATTTTGTCCAAAACTGGCACACAACAGCAAAATTGCTTGAGTATCTGGTGCTAGGACATGATTTGACATAATTTTCTAATCCGATTGACCTAATGAATTAAGAGCTAATGCTACAGGATAAACTAATCCACTTCCAGCATTACGCAAAAGTGCTGCAATGACAGTAAAAGTCCAACGGGAATCTACCATATCATCAATTAAGAATACATTACCACTTATTCCTTCCCAAGAATCAATTGTAAAAGATCCATCTAAGTTATGAGCTTGTTGATAACTGTTACTCATCTTTTTTTGTAACTGAGTTGGACGAATTTTGCGAACAATAGGTTTAAATGGTAAGCCTAATTTCTCAGCTACTCTTTGCGCGAAGTTAGGTACAAGTTTTGGACGATTTAAAGAAGGAACGCAAGTTACCCAAGTGGGAAAGGGTTGAGGTTGCCAACGTTGAATCATCTCAACAGTGGCCTGTACGAGTGCATCATCAAAATTATCATCTTGATATTTTCCTTTTTTGACTAATTCTCCCCAACCTGCATCACCCCATAGAGATAATGCTCTTCCTGCTTCTGCTTTTAAATTAGCTTTGATATTTCCCGAAAATCTATAAAATAGCAATGCTTGTGGTGGCCATTGTTTGCGTGGTTCAATAATTTGATTACTACGTCGTAAATATAAAATTGCTTTATTTACAAGTTCATTTGCAAAAGTTTCTGGTAACAAAGGCTTACCCAAACACACTGCACATTTACCACATCTTTCTGGATTTGGATCATCTAATTCTGCTGCTAAAAAAGCCATTAAGCATTGTTGACTTTTCATATAGTCTAACATTCGCACTTGTTCTTGTCGGCGAATTTGTGTTAAACGTTCAATTTTTTCAGGATTGTATTGATAATTTACTGGGTTAAGATACCATTTTGAAGATCGTTTACTTACGGGTGCAGGAAATTCCAGAGATAAAATTTTTAAAACTTTATCAATTTGTCCTCTTGAAAGATTGAGTTGCTGTTCTAATTGAGGAATAGAAAAACCATCAACAGCTTTTTCTAGTTCATTCAAAACTTTTTGTGTATGAATTTCTGGAGGAAATGCTGTATTAATGAAGTAATTATTAATTTCATCATCTTCATCACCACTTAAAAGAATTCCATAAGCTGTTTCTACTGCTCTACCGGCTCTACCTACTTGCTGATAATAATGTACAACAGAACCAGGTCTTTGATAATGAATGACAAAGCCTAAATCTGGTTTGTCGAACCCCATACCTAAAGCTGTTGTTGCCACTAATACTTTAATTTGATTATTGAGTAATTCGTCTTCTAATGCTATGCGAACTTCAGTATCTAAATCTCCATAATAGGCTTTAGCATTAATACCTTGGGTTTTTAACCAATCAGCAACTCGTTGAGCATCCCTTACAGTTAATGCGTAAATAATACCACTTCCGGGTAACTGAGGCAGATGTTGAGCTAACCAAGCTAATCTTGCTGCTTGACTGGGAAGATAAATATTTTGTAAGCGCAGACTTTTTCTAGTTAAATCGCCTCTAGAAATACGCAAATTTGATCCCAATTGATCTTTAATATCATCAACTACTCGGTTGTTAGCTGTAGCCGTTGTAGTCAAAACAGGAATATTTTGTGGTAATGCTTGTAAAACTCTAACAATTCGGCGATAATCAGGACGAAAATCATGTCCCCAGTCAGAAATACAATGAGCTTCATCAACTACAAATAACCCAATTTTTTGAGATAATGGCAAAAGAATATTTTCTCTAAAATCTTCATTTGCTAATCTTTCTGGAGAAATTAATAAAATATCTACTTGATTTGTTAACAACTTTGTTTTAATAATATTCCATTCATCAGGATTACTAGAGTTAATTGTTTCTGCTTTTATCCCAATACGGTTTCCGGCTGCAATTTGGTTTCGCATTAATGCTAAAAGAGGGGAAATTAAAAGAGTACAACCAGCACCTTGATCTCGTAACAAGCGAGTTGCTAAAAAATAAACTAGACTTTTTCCCCAACCTGTGCATTGAATGACGAGTAACCGTGATTTGTTCAGTAGTAAGTCTTCAACAGCTTCCCATTGTCCATCACGAAAATCAGCGTTTGGGTTATTCAAAGCCTGACGCATCAGGAATAAGGCTTTTTCTTTGAGTATGGTTGTCATATATGCTGAGTATCTATTTATCATACTGTTGTAGCATAAAAGATAACCAACACTATTTATATTGGGTTGATCAATATATTTATGCTTACTATAAGCGTGAAGTGATGTCTGGGATGTGGTGCGATGCTTAAGATAAATCAATCTGTTGTGCGATCGCTTATCCTAGAAAATAGATGAATGCCTTATTTTCCTATAGAGGTCAGTTAGCATGGATATCAGTGTAACTTTAAATCAGATCAAAGCCCTGAGTATTGCTGATAGAATTCGTATTGTCCAAGAGATTTTAGAAAGTATTGCAGCAGAACAAGCTTATCCCGATTTAACAGCAGCGCAAAAACAAGAACTTGATCGTCGCATTACTGATTATGAAGCAAATCCAGATAATGTCATGACATAGGAGGGAATTGTAAAGCGAGCGCATACTTGACAAGTTAAGTTAAAATCAAAAACTTACCTAAAAAATACTATGCTAAAAACTATCTGGGCTACCGTTCGCCAAGGAAAAATTGAATTACTAGAACCAGGAGAAATACCTGAAGGTGCAAAGGTGTTAGTCACTATTTTACCTGATGATGAAAGTCAGTTTTGGTTACAAACAAGTCAGGTTTCTCTTGATACGATTTGGGATAATAACGAGGATGATATTTATGCCGAACTACTCGAAAAATGATATCATCTTAGTTCGTTATCCCTTTTCAGATTTATTTGGTTCAAAAGTCAGACCCGCAGTTATTGTCAATACGACCCATACATCTCAAGACCTTTTTATTGTTCCGCTAACAAGCAAAACAACATCATTGCTTGTAGGTGAGTTTGTATTGTCTGATTCCAAAGGAGCAGGTTTGAATGTTGAAACAGCAGTTAAACGGGGTTTATACACAGTACAACAAAGTTTAGTTGTGGCAAATATTGGGAGATTAACTAATCCCGACATTGAACAATTAGAGCAATCTTTACGTGAGTGGTTAGGACTGTAATGTATTGCGTTCGTGTAGCTTTTTAAAGCGATCGCTCCCCCTAAATTCCATTAAATTACTTCAATGTATACAGCGATTACAGCTATGCTTGAAAATGACAGCTTTGGGTATTCAAACATTGACATATTAGAGTTTATCAAACCTTTCCAAATCCGAAGAGCGATCGCCTAATCTTTAAGTTTATTACCATCACTAAATTATATAGGTGCGATCGCCCAGGAAAATATATCTACAGAGAGATGGTTAAAATCACACACTTATGCATTTGTAACTCAGGATAAAGAAGTGTACAAAATTAGACAGCCTTGGGAACTTATAACTATGTAAAAGGTCATATAGGAAATCTAACTAAAGTCACCTATTTGACCAAAGGATCTCAATGTTGCACAAGTCTTCATTCACTTCGTTTTGCAAAGACGTTTTAACAGTTACAAGCCTTTCTGTCGTAGCTTTAATGTCTGTCCCCACTGATGTTTTCTCTTTAACAACGGAAATAGCTAATGAGAAAAAAGGATTAGAAACAAACCTCTTGACAAATAAATTAGGTGGAGGAGAATCGGATTTCTTCCTTGCTAAAAAAGATAAAGATGATGATAAAAATAATCGTCGCAGAGGTGGCGATGACGACGATGATGATGATGACGACGATGATGATGATGATGATGATCGCAAAAATAACTATCGTAGACGTTATGACGATGATGACCGTGATAACTATCGCAGACGTGAAGACCACAGGGGAGAATATCATCGTTCATCAAAATTCTATCGCGTCAGGGATTGGAATTGCTTCTTCAAAGTAGGAAGGTTAGTTAATAACAAAACAAAAGGTTTGGTTGTACATCTAGATATCCTAGAAAAACCAGTTACGAAATATGCAAATGTTGTCTACAAAGTCTACGCTCGTCAAAACAATCGCTGGGTGCAATTTTACACCAATACCGGAGCAAGATTAATTGAAAATAAAGGAGGAAAATACTTTTTAGCCCCAGAAGTAATCGAATTTAGTAAACTGCGACTAGGTAACATTAATTTATCGAAGTCAGATTTAAGATTTGTCACCGAAATTCGCTATGATACCAATAGTAAACGTGATGAAAGATTGGTATTTGAAGATGTCTGGAATTATAGTTCAATTAGCGAAATTAGTAGTATTACCCAGCTAACCAGCGTCAGCGCAACAACCACTACAACAACACAAAACATTAGTTATAACAACAACTATAATAGACGTGATGACGATGATGATCGTCGCCGAACTGAAGCGCGAAGAGAAGACAAAAAAGAAGAAAAACGTTACTCATCTAAAGCCTTCAGAGTCCAAGATTGGAACGGCTCATTTAAGGTAAAAAGATTAGTCAATTCTAATCAAAGAGCCTTAGTTTTATATCTAGATATCCTGGGTAAACCAGATACTAAATATGCAAATGTAGTTCACACAGTCTATGGCCGTCAAAACAATAGCTGGACTCAATTTTATCGCACTACAGGAACTAGACGGATTGAAAAGAAAGGCAAAAATTACTTCTTAAACCCAGAAGTAATCGAACTCAGTAGACTGAGATTAGGTAATGTTGACTTATCAAGATCAGACCTAAGAGTTGTCACAGAAATTCTTTATGATCTTAAAGGCAACCGGGAGGAAAGATTACTCTTAGAAGATGTTTGGAGTTATAGTTCAATTACCGAAATTAATAATATCACTCAGCTAACTACTGTCAGCAACACAACTACTACAACCACCCAAACAGCCAGTTATAACAATAACCAGAAACGTTACTTATCCAAAGCCTTTAAAGTCAAAGATTGGAATGGCTTATTTAAATTAGGAAGATTAGTCAATTCCAATAAAAAAGGCTTTGTAGTCCATCTAGATATCCTAGACAAACCAGTTACTAAATACGCCAATGTAGTTTACACAGTCTATGCTCGTCAAAACAATCGTTGGGTACAATTTTACAGCAGTACCGGAGCAAGGCTAGTTGAAAAGAAAGGGAACAAATACTTTTTAAACCCAGAATTAATCGAATTTAACAAACTTCGACTAGGGAATATTAACTTGTCGAAATCAGATTTAAGATTTGTCACAGAAATCCGCTATGATACCAATAGCAGACGTGATGAAAGATTGGTATTGGAAAATATCTGGAACTATAGTTCTATTACCGAAATTAATAGCATCAGTCAGCTAGATGTTGTCAGCTATTAACTATTTAATAGACATCTCCAAAAAAGAATGTAGGGACAATTCATGAATTGTCCCTACGAGGGTTTCAGGCTACGCATATTTAATTTCTGGAGATGTCTAATGAGAGAATAAAGCACAATATTTAGCTACTTTCATCATGCTATAAGAGTTTAGCATTACTAAGCCCCTACTAAACTAAACCATGCTGTATAACTAAGGATACAAACCCCTATCAGTCAAAGCTTGGGCGACTCTACCTACACCTAGCATATAAGCAGCCAGCCGTAAATTTACTTTTCTAGCTTGTGCTTGTTGAATCACTTGACGGTAAGCATTCACCATTAAATGTTCCATTTCCCGGTTCACTCTTTCCTCATCCCAGAACAAGTAAGAAAGACCTTGTACCCATTCCAAATAACTAACTACCACACCCCCAGCATTAGCCAAAATATCCGGTAAAACCGTCACACCACGGGCTTCTAAAACTCGGTTCGCTTCCAAAGTCACCGGTCCATTAGCAGCTTCAGCGACAAACTGGGCTTGAATCTGATCAACATTTTCTTCCGTAATTTGATTTTCTAAAGCAGCAGGAATTAATACATCACAAGGTAAAGTTAGTAAATCTGCGTTACTAATGGGTGTAGCTTGGGGAAAACCTACCACACTGCGATGATTTTCAGCAGCGTAGGCTTTTAAAGCCGGAATATCAAGACCAGTTTCTGAATATACGCCCCCTGCACCACTGGAAACAGCAATAATTTTTGCTCCCTCTTGATGTAACAATTCAGCCGCAGCACCGCCCACATTACCGAAACCTTGAATGGCAATTCTCACACCAACAAGGGATTTACCTTGATCTGCTAAGGCTTCACGGACAATAATCATTACACCGCGTCCCGTAGCCATTTCTCGTCCTAGAGAACCACCGACGGAAAGCGGCTTACCTGTGACAATACCTGGTACAGCATGACCGACATTGACAGAATAAGTATCCATCATCCACGCCATTTCACGGGATGAAGTCCCCATATCCGGGGCTGGTATATCTACGGATGGTCCAATGTCTTTAATTAATTCGCTGATATAACGCCGACTAATGCGTTCTAACTCCCCAACACTGTATTTTTTCGGATCTATGGGAATTCCACCTTTAGCACCACCGTAGGGAATACCTAACAACGCACATTTCCAAGTCATTAACATAGCTAAAGCGGAAACTTCCCGTAATGTTACCGCCGGATGGTAACGAATACCACCTTTATATGGTCCTAAAATATCGGAATGTTGTACCCGATGTCCCGCTAAAACTCGTATTTCCCCACTATCCATTTTTATGGGTATGGAAACTGTGACGACTTTACGGGGATGGCTGAGAATTTCTAATAAACCAGGATCTAATTTTAATTCTTTACCAGCCCATTCTAAATAGCTACAAGCTTGGTCAAACGGGCAAATATGCGCTGGAGAGTGATTTTCCCAGACTGGACGAGAGGTTGTAACCATAAAATTTACTCCTCATCACGGTATTTTGGTGAACCGGATATGTATGGTTAGCTTACCCTGGGTTTCAAAAAAAATAGCATTTTTGTATTTTTCGTTACAATTTTATATACATTTTTGTGTATGCAAATAACTGCTCTGCTTAAAGGAACAAATGTTTTACAATTATTTAAGTTTTATTAAATTAAACCCAGATCCCCCAATTTTCACTTTTTAATCCTCATGAAAACCCAAGAAACCAAATCACAAAATCAATTACCTTTACCACCTGGAAACTTAGGTTTACCTGTCATTGGTGAAACAATTAGCTTTTTAAATGATCCAGATTTTGCTACCAAAAGACAAAAGAAATACGGTAACATTTTTAAAACTAATATCTTTGGCTCTGCCACAATTATGATGATAGGAGCAGATGCAAATCGGTTTTTATTTAGTGGAGAAAATCAGAACTTTACCATTAAATGGCCTGAAAGTGTTTCAGTATTACTCGGACCAGCTTCTTTATCAATACAAACAGGTAGCATTCATCAAACTAGACGCAAATTATTATCTCAAGCATTTCAACCCAGAGCTTTAGCAAGTTATACACCTGCAATGGTAGAAATTACTAATAGCTATTTACAGCAATGGGCAAATTTAGGTCAATTAACTTGGTATCCTGAACTAAGAAACTATACTTTTGATGTGGCCTGTAAATTATTAGTAGGAACAGATACTACTAATGATCCTCATTTTACGGAATTATTTGAAGAATGGGTTCAGGGTTTATTTACCCTTCCCATCCGTTTACCTTGGACTAGGTTTAGTAAAGCTTTAAAAAGTCGAGATCAGTTATTAGCAAAAATCGAAGAGATTATTTTGCAACGTCAAAGACAACCAATTTTAGCAACCAGTTCTGAACAAGATGCTTTAGGTTTATTGTTAAATGCAACAGATGAAGATGGTAATAGTTTGAGTATAGAAGAACTCAAAGACCAAATTCTCACATTATTATTTGCTGGACATGAAACCTTAACTTCTGCACTAGCTTCTTTTTGTTTACTCTTAGCACAAAATCCAGAAATTTTAGCAGCAGCAAGGAAAGAACAACAACAAATAATTTGTACAGGTGAGCTAACATCTGAACATCTTAAACAAATGACATATTTGGATCAAATACTCAAAGAAGTTTTGCGAGTTATACCTCCTGTTGGTGGTGGTTTTCGTGAAGTTATTCAAGATTGCAAATTTAATGGCTATCACATTCCTCAAGGTTGGAGTGTGTTATATCAAATTGGAAAAACACATCAAGATACAACTATCTACAAAGATGCGAAAAATTTTGATCCAGAAAGGTTTAATACAGATAGGGCTGAGGATAAATCTAAACCTTTTAGTTATGTGAGTTTTGGGGGTGGAATGAGAGAATGTATAGGTAAGGAGTTTGCTAAATTGGAAATGAAAATATTTGCTGCTTTGTTATTACGTGGTTATGAATGGGAACTTGTCGCAGGGCAGAATTTAGATTTAGAAATTGTACCTACGCCCAAACCTCGTGATGGTTTAAAGGTGATTTTCCGTTCTATTGGTGTGAAGTAAAAAATTTGATGTGAATTAGAAATTGGGTGTTGGGTTGCGCTATTGCTGAACCCAATAGTAAGTATTCAATTATAGCATCTAGATCCCCGACTTCTTGCCATTGATTATAATTTATTAACACAATCAAAGAATAAGTCGGGGATCTTAACCAACATTAACTAAATCAATTAAATGAATGTTTCTGGTGTAAAACTCCCATGTAAACCATAGGGAATATGATGTTTAAGGTGTAGTTTTGCAACCGTACCTTTTTGGAAATCTTGAGCATTTAAAATGACTACATCTGAGCGATGATATTCTGCATCATAAACTAAAGCTATTACCCATCCATCATCTTCTTGTTGAGAATTTGGACGAGGAATAAAGATTGGTTCACCCATAAAACCACGGGGTGCTGCACTCCAAATTTCTCTTGTATCTGATTCTAAATCAAGTTTCAGAATTGCTTGTAAAGGTGCATTTCCTATGGGGTAATGAGCCGCAGCAGCATATAAATAACGGTAGGGTTTACCTACATTAGTAGGGTGAATAGTCGGAAATTCACAACTACGGTTATCTATTAACTGACTTTGTACTTTGTTATCTAACAAATCCAGATTAAATCGCCAAAGTTGCCCAGGTGCATTTGCTTCAAATTCGGTTTTTCGATAATCGCTATTTGGTTCAACTTCTGTTAATGATTCATAGCAAATTGAATCAATAACAATTTGATTTCCACATTCAAAAGCATTGACGTGATGGAAGATAAAACCAGCTTTGGTTTCTAAAACTTTTACTCCATCTTGAGCAGCCTTGCTATTTACACGGGGAATAACTATGATTTTTGTAGGTTGATTTTTTTGGACTTTAATACATTGTCCGGCGCTGGCTATTCCTAAAGCGAAGGGTATGGGGTTGAACTTTACAGGGTTTTGGAAGAAGATACAGTAATTTTCTGTAATCACAAAATCATGGATGAAGCAAAAACCAGGAATATTATGATTTTGTTTGCTGATAATTTCCCCGTTGCTGTTAAGTTCAAAAATTGTAATTGTGGTAGTTGGTCCTGGTTTAATGGCAAAGTTAACTAATTTACCATCAGGAGTAATGCGGGGATGGGCGCTAAAGGCTTCACCTGGGGATAAAACATCATTAAAATATTCTTTTCCTAATGTTTCTAGGGTTTGGGGATTTAATAAATAAGGTTCTGCTGCTTCCCATAATGCTAAGAGTTTTTGACCCCAGTAGATAAGATTAGTATTAGCAATGTGTTTGATTTTGAAATCAAAGGCGTTAGCTAACCAACCTCCTGGTTTTTGTGTACCAAATACACCACGATAAAGGATTTTTCCGGCTTTTTTTTCTGCTAAATAACCGTCTGTTTCTACAAATCTGTTACGAAAATGGGCGCGACCATTGCTAAAAGTTATGCGGCTAATCATTCCATCACCATCGAAAGGATGATGTAATCTTTGTCCGTTAATATCTAATAAGCCTGGTCCATTTCTAAATAGTGTTCCTTGTAATTCTAAAGGTATGTGTCCTTCTATTTCATCAATCCAATAATCATATTCTTGGGTGAGAGATTTATATCCTCCTTGCCAGTCTTCTTGAGTGTAGGATTTTTCGGCAATTGGATTGTTTTGAGACTCTAATATCTGCATATTTTTGGATGTGATTTAAACTTTGACTTGTTGTAATGTTTGGGAAAATCTAAATTTGCTGAATTAGCCAGTTATGATTTTGGCTTCTTCCTTGTCTGGCAATATTTTGATAAATATTAGCGGTAATAAGGCAATCGAATTAGTGATTATCACTAATAACCATAGAGCGTCAAAGTTAGTTTCGGTAATGCCTAACCAGTGCATGATTAAAGCTCCAGATTCTCTAGAAATAGCTCCTCCTAAGTTGAATATTGACATTAAAAGTGCAAATAATGTAGCTTCTATTCCCAAGGGACAAATTCTTGCTGCTAATACCATCACGGGCATGAATGCAATTTGTCCCATGACGGCGAGAATTAAGCTATCACCTAAACTAAACCATTGATCATCTATTCCTAAAGTTCTATTTGCGTGGGTTACTAACAGTAATATTGTCATTCTTAATACCGCTGAAATTAAGATACTCCAACCACAAATAGTCCGAAAAGGAACAGTTTTTAGAAAACGTTGAAAAATCCAAATTCCAATTAATGAAGCTAAACTTGTCACTAAATGGACTCGTCCTAAAAATTCAGGCTGAAAATGTAGTTCGTTGGTGAAAAAGTAGAAAAATGCGGCTTCTCCACTGGGGGTAGATTGCCAAATAAATATAAATAATGTAGGTAGCCAAATTGCTTCTTGTGTAAAGGCTTGGCGTAGTTGTTTTAGTTGATTTTTTATGGTTAATATGTTATTCTCTTGATGGAATTGACTATCTTTATTAACTGGTGTTTCATTGATTAACCAAGCTACTAATGAGATAATTAATGGAAATAGTGCAGTAATTAAAAATACTGTGCGGGTGGTGAAATATTCAAGCAGTAAACCACTAAAATAAGCTGTTATTAAGCCGCCAAGGGCGGTAAAACCCCAACACAAAGATTGTAGAGAACCTGCTTTGGAATGGGATTCTCCCCTAGCACGTTCAACAACGAGGGAGTCAACAATCACATCACTGAAAGCAACGGAGAGGGAAGATAGAGCGATCGCTATTGTTGCACTCCAGCTATTATTTACTATAGTGGACATACTCACCCAAGCGGCTGCGCCCAATATCCCAGATAACAGCAAATATGGTCGTCTGCGATAGCCAAATATGGGTAAACCATCGGAAATAAATCCAAATAATGGCTTAATCATCCAAGGTAAGGCAACTATTCCCAACAGTGCTGATACTTCGACTGGACTCAAATGTAATTCATCTTTGAGGAAAAAGCTCACGGCTAGACGAGCTAATCCTAATATGCCTTGAACAAAGTAGACTGCCAGAATCGCAATTAATTCTGGATTAGGTTCATTACCTAAGAGGATTTTTTTGGTTACTGAGTCTTTGACCTTGGGCAAGCCAGAGGAGTCAATCAGCATTTTATGAATATTCTTTAAGTTTTATCTACTTTCTTATCATATCTAGATAGAGATGAAATGAACAGTTAAAAGATTCAGTAGGAACTCTATTCAACTAATATTCAGTCTACATAAGAAAAATTTGTGATCTAATTTTCCTGTATCTGACACACAAACCGAGTTAAGATACCCGAAGTTTCCAGAAATTTTTTATAGACTTGTTACACTATTTGACCCCATGAACCTTACTGCTACTTCTTTATCAATTATAGCAACTCTTGGTCTGTTAGCACCTGTACAAGCTCAGGTAATACAGCTACCAGACTCCAATAAGCCAGCACAACCTATTGATAGTAACGAACCTAACACTCTCCGTCCGAGTGGACAGAGTAACAGCTTGTTAAGCATGGAAGGTGGCGATCGCTTGATGAAAGACGCAGCCCAAGCTGTGTCAGGTCAAAACTATTCCTTAGCTGCTAAAAAGCTCCAAGAAGCACGTCAACTTTATAACCAGCTATCTAATTTTTACCAAGATTTAAATTCCAGTTTTTCTGGTATTGACATTAGAGTATCCGACTCTCAACGCAAAAAAGCCCTAGAAACTGCTCAAAAACGAGACGAAGCTACCTATCAGTTAGCATTAGTACATCGGGCATTAAATCAGACAGAATTAGCTGTGCCTTTATTAATTCAAATTATTAAGAGTCAAAACCCCACACGAGAATTAGGCAAAAAAGCTTATCAACAACTCTTTGAATTAGGTTTTGTGGATACAGCCTATCCGCGACAAGGCTCAAAATAGGTGACAGGTGACAGTAACAGAGGAAGTTAGTAGGGGCGAAGCATTCGGAAGATAAGCCTGGGAAAAAACCGATAATTGATAGCGAAGCGCTGCTGCAAGCAGGTCGCCTGAATGCTTCGCCCCTACTGGGGAAAAAACTGATAATTTATCAGCCGAATGCTTCGCCCCTACGACTTACGTTCATAATAGAGAAGTATGTTTTTTCAGGAATTGCGATGATTACTCCGCAGCAGGTTGAGGAAATGATCAAGGCGGAACTACCAGATGCACAAATTCAAGTGCAAGACTTGACTGGTGGTGGTGATCACTATCAGGTGACAGTAGTTTCATCGCAGTTTGCAGGTAAGGGACTGGTACAACAACACCAGTTGGTTTATGGTGCATTGCAGCAAGCTATGTCAACTGAAGCGATTCATGCTTTGGCTCTCAAAACATCTACTCCCGAAGCTTCACCAGCAACAAACTAATTTTAGGTTTTTGGATTTTAGATTTTGATGTGAGAATTAAAAACCTTCAATTCACAAATCGAAATCTCAGATTGTATTGAATTTCAGCAACAAGGAAGTAAAAAAATATGACCCCAGAACTAAAAGAGAAAATTGATAACTTGCTACAAGAAAACAAGATTATGGTTTTCATGAAGGGAAACAAGTTAATGCCTCAATGTGGTTTCTCTAACAATGTTGTCCAGATTCTCAATACCTTGGGAGTTCCTTTTGAGACAGTCGATGTTCTCTCCGATTCTGAAATTCGTCAAGGCATCAAAGAATACTCACAATGGCCAACAATTCCCCAAGTTTACATTAATGGTGAATTTATCGGCGGTTCTGATATTTTGATTGAATTGTATCAAAAAGGCGAATTGCAGGAAAAAGTGGAAGTAGCACTAGCTTCCTAATATCTAAATATCTAAATTTGTGATGTTTTTATAGCTCTTGAAAATGAGGGATATTCCATTTTCAAGAGCTTTTTTGTGGATTAAAATTTGTATTTTAATTCCCAGGGAACAGGGAATAGGGAAATATCAAGCAAAACTCCCCTTAGTTGCTGAATACCAAGGGGAGACACTTTTTCAATAAAGTATTTACACATTTCATACCGTTGGATACAGTTGACCAATGCAAAAATTATGCTAAGATCATCTGCGGCGATACAGAGTAGAAACAAAAAACAGTGGATTGTTTTTAGTAGTACCCGTGTTGTCTTTCCGGCTCTGGCTGTGCAACGGCAAAGTTTGATCCATCGTACAAGTAGCGGCTTGCTTCTTCCTCAAGGCGATGAATCAGATAAGCCTCAATTGCATTACTTTGTCGCAGTGCGGCTAGATATCCATCCAAATACATCCGCATATCATCCATACGATAACCGCGATTCCATAACTCAACGAAGGCGTCAGTTAGTTTTTGGTAATAACGGATTGTTTGTGTGTCTTGGAGCATAACTGCTGTTTTAATCTCTTGAGAATGAGAATTGTATATGATTCACGCTTGAAAGTGAAGTATGACTTCCTTCTTAAGTATTAACCCAAAGTTAAGAAATTGACTTTGGGTTAGACCCCTCAGCAGCTAATAACTTAATTAGATCCTAAGCTAGAAAACTAGGAGTAGGATTATTTGGTAAACTATTTTTATGATTTTGCCTCTGAATAAGTTAATCCGATTATTGGCGATCGCCTAATCTATATCCATTTAAATCAAGCCTACATAGAATAGAACTAAACCCTAAAAATATAAAGGAATTAATTCTTTTTTATGTTCAGCTTCATTTAGAATTGGTATTAGTGATCACACAATCAAATACCCTGACATCATTAGGCTGACAGAATTTAAAACAGATAAAAGCTACCTTGTGTCAAGATAGTTTTCTCATTTTACTATACTTCTTGAGGTAGATGCCCAAATAGAAAAAAATTTTGTTCAGTCTCACCAAAAAATGAACCCATTAGGGATAGACAAAGCCAAAATAAAATTTATTTAAATTTCTTGCAAGGATTTCTTTGAGCAAATGTAAAGATTGTAGCAACTGAAGTAACAAAGGCTACAAAACCTTCTGCTTGAGCTTGTTAATTTGAGAGTCATCGACGCTAAGGGGTCTTGCCACTGTGGGTTCGGTTTGTATTGAAATCGTTGAGGGGAATCCCCATCTGAGGTCGTTGCTGGGTTGGCACTTGCAACAACTGGAATACCGAGTACATCAAGCCGCCAGCATATATCAAGCAAGGGAAGTCTTTTTAAGTCATCAGCCAACACTGGTGATTTTAGATGCGGACTTGCAAGATGGTGATGGTATTGAGTTTTGTCGTTGGTTAAATCGTCAGCAACAGCCTTTAATTCTCATGTTATCTGCCCGTAACAATGAAGCAGATATTGTTGCTGGTTTAAAAGCAGGAGCAGATGATTACTTGAGCAAACCTTTTGGAATGCAAGAGTTTCTGGCTAGGGTAGAGGCACTAATTCGCCGTAACCGTACACCTACTGCACCTGCTTACTTGGACTATGGTACGTTACAAATTGATTTAGTACAACGTCGAGTCCGTTTTCAAGGGGAGTTTATCGACTTAACACCCCAAGAATTCAGTTTGTTGTATGTTTTAGCCCAAGCAGGTGGATTACCTTTGAGTAGGTCAGAATTACTGCGTCGTGCTTGGCCAGACGCTATTGATAATCCGCGTACTATTGATACTCATGTTTTATCACTACGCAAAAAAGTGGAACTTGATCCGCGTCAACCCAATTTAATTCAAACTATCCGTAATGTTGGATACCGATTTAACATGGAAATTTTGAACGCCAATGTTCCACAATCACAAACAAAGTTAGCTAAAGAGAGATTCACCAATCCACGTTCTACCCTTGCTACTCAAAGCACTTGATGGAAGATTGGGGACTGGGGATTGGGGACTGGGGACTGGGGACTGGGGAGATTAATCACCCAATTACCAATTACCAATTACCAATTACCAATTACCAATCCTCCGATGCTTGATGTTCTGCTTTGATCAGGCTGGTTTTTAACTCCTCCCAGTTGATATCAGGGGCTGGGTGATTTGCCAGTATTTGACCTTGCTGGAGATGTAACAAACGGGTGCTAAATTCTTGAGCCAGGTCAAGTTGGTGGTTGATCATCAAAATAGCGGCTGTAGGGGCTTGAGAAGAGGGTTGAGTTAGTTGGGCGATGATATTCACCAAAAGGGAAGCTTGACCAGGGTCTAAGGCAGAAATAGGCTCATCTAGAAGTAAAATTTTGGGTTGGATGACTAAGGCACGTGCGATCGCTACTAATTGTCTTTGTCCGGCTGAAAGCTGTACTTCGGTACGTCCTAACCAATTTTCAGGAATTTGTAGTTGTTCTCTCCAATAACTGACTTTTTCCTGAATTTGCTGCTTCGGCCACTTTCGCAAAACTAAAGGATAAGCTATGGCTTCCCCAACTGTCATCCCCAACAGTTTAGTTTCTTGGTGTACTAATGTGACCTGTTGACGTAGTTGGATGATAGGAATTTGGTGATATTCCTGATTTTCCAGATAAATTTTACCACTAGTAGGTTCGGTTAAACGGTTGAGAAGTCGCAGGAGGGACGTTTTACCAGCACCAGAATGACCGATAATTGTGATGCGATCGCCACTAAAAACTTCAAAAGAAATATCCTGTAAAATTGGATATCCTGGTAAATTATTCCTTGCTTGACTTTTGAGCTTTGTAAAGAGATTAACTTGCTCTAATTTGAGCATGATGGGGTGATTGGTGATTGGTGACTTGTGATTGGGAAAAATTAACTAATGACTAATAACCAATGACTAATGACTAATTGCAGTATTAATAGTCCAAGCATCTACTAATAACAATAACAGAGTACAACAAAATAAAATTAGATACATCCAAGGTTGGGCTAAAGGACGGACATCGGTAGTATCAATGTCTGTTTTAGATTGTACAAAGTTTACTAAACGGTTAAAACCAGCAACACGCATGGGTAATAAATATGCTTTTCCATCGTGACTGAGGAAATAATAAACTAAACCTCCTTGACCGGTGCTGCGAGGTTTTAAACTTTTAATATCATTCCACGATAGACACCAACCTTTACGAAAGAAGGAAGGGACCCACACAGGATAAATAACTTTTATTTCCTGATCATTAACAATTACTCTTTCGGTTAATACTGCATATAATCCCACAAAACCTATAGCAATTCCTACCCATAATAATATCGGTGGTGTTGGTGCTTTGGTGACTTCTGCTAAAAATGGTAGGGGAACTGTTAAGGCTATATATAATGTCAATAATGTAATTCTAATCAGGGGAGCAAGATGAAAGGTAGTATTTGTATTATTGGGTAATTTGGTTGTCATTGTTCAATTTTCATAGTATTTCTTTTTTATTATACAGTAGTTAGAACTTCAGAATTTCAGGATTTCAGGATATTGATTTTTTCAGAAGTTCGATTTTTCAGAAGTTCAGATTTTCAGAAGTTCGATTTTTCAGAAGTTCGATTTTTCAGAAGTTCGGTTTTTCAGAAGTTCGGTTTTTCAGAAGTTCGGTTTTTCAGAAGTTCGATTTTTTGAAGGTGCAGTTTTTGGGAAGTTCGATTTTTCAGAAGTTCGGTTTTTCAGAAGTTCGGTTTTTCAGAAGTTCGATTTTTCAGAAGTTCGATTTTTTGAAGGTGCAGTTTTTGGGAAGTTCGGTTTTTGCAAAGTTGCGATTTTTTGGAAGTTGCGATTTTGGGAAGTTTAAATTTTCAGAAGTTGCGATTTTTGGAAGGTGCGGTTTTTGGGAAGTTCAAATTTTCGGAAGTTCGATTTTCGGAAGTTCGATTTTCGGAAGTTGGGATTTTTGCAAGGTGCAGTTTTTCAGAAGTTCGGTTTTTGGGAAGTTCGATTTTGAAGTTCGGTTTTTGGGAAGTTGCGATTTTCAGAAGTTCGATTTTTTGAAGGTGCAGTTTTTGGGAAGTTCAGATTTTCGGAAGTTCGATTTTTCGGGTAAAAATTACTCTTACCCAATCACCAATCACCAATCACCAATCACCAATCACCAATCACCATTTCATCTTCATTTCATCTAAGGTTGACATATTGAGAGATGAACAGTATTTAGCTCCTGAAATGCTTACATACTCTACAAAACCAACCCTAAGTAACAGCTTACCATCATCCCGGCTGTTTGCAAACGTGACCGAAGCATTGGGTAAAGTTCCCATTGTGCGGTTAAATAAAATCCATCCCCATTGTCAACATCATCATCTATATTTAAAACTAGAATCTTGTAACCCCGGTGGAAGTATTAAAGAAAAAAACGCTGCTTATCTGGTGAATGAAGCAGAAAAACAAGGTTTATTACTGCCTGGTGGTACAATTGTTGAGTCTAGCTCTGGTAACTTTGGTATTGGTTTAGCTATTGTCGGTGCAACTAAAGGTTATCGGGTAATGATTGTTATTGATGCAAAAACACCTGTAACTATGCGCCGAATGCTTACCGCTTATGGTGCAGAACTCGTTGAAGTGCCTTTAAGTGCTACCGATGCTCAAGGTTCAATGCAGGTAGCAAGAATGACTAAAGCTCAGGAATTAGCTGCAAATATACTCGGCGCTTGGTATCCCTGCCAACATAAAAATCCTCTTAATACTGATGCTCATGAAATCTGGACAGCGCGGGAAATTGTTGACGCTTTTGGGGGTGCGCCTGATGCTATAGTTATAGGTGTGAGTACAGCTGGTCAATTAGGGGGTATTAGTCGCTACTTTAAAACATATTATCCCCAAACCAGAATTATTGGTGTTGATGTGGCTGGATCGGCTATTTTTGGTACTCCCAGACACCCCTATAAGATGACTGGACTGGGTTTGTCCTTCGTTCCCCCCAATTTTGACCCCCAGGTGTTAGACGCTGCTTATAGCGTCAATGATGCTTTGGCTTTTTCCGTTTGTCATGCTTTGGCTAAATATGAGGGTATGCTTTTAGGCGCTTCTACGGGGGCGATTGTGGCCGCTGCTTTAGCTGATACCCAAAGATTTTCTCAACCACAAACTATGTTGTTACTAAATCCTGATCGGGGCGATCGCTATCTAGAAACAGTTTACAATACTGATTGGTTAAGTGTAAATAAGATCAATATTTTGCAACGTGACGATCTGGTAACAGCTATTTCTCGACTTTATCCTGTACTTGTGGATCTTGTTAGATCGCAGGTCGGTTTTTAACAGTAAAGTATTTTTTTCTCACGCAGAGGCGCAGAGGCGCAGAGAGTAAGAGGATGAAGTTGGAAGAATATACATCTAAAAATGTGAGTTTGGGGACTTTATGGCGGGAATTTTTGCCTTTATCCCTGAGTGATGTGACTATGGCCTGTGGTGATCCGATGATGACTACTACTTTAGCTTATCTTCCTGATGCTCAGGTTAATATAGCGGCTATAGGTGTAGCTAAGTCTTTAGCAATCTTTTTTGAAAGTCCTATTATTATGATCCTGCACGCTGCCAATGCTTTGGCAGGTTCACAAAAATCTAGGGAAGCATTATGGCGTTTTACTTTGCTTGCAGGTGGAGGTCTAAGTTTTTTATTAGGTTTGTTGGGGATACCTATCATATTTAATTCTGTTGGTGTGAGTTTGTTGGGTATTCCTTCGGCAATGTTAGCTACAGTCAGTCAAGTATTATTAATAGCTTGTGGTTGGCCGTTTGCGATCGCATGGCGGCGTTATTTCCAAGGTTTATTAATTTACCACGGTAAACCCCGTGCATTAGCTATAGCTAGTATTTTCAGGCTTTTAACATTGGCGTTAGTTTTAGCAAGTGGTTTTTTTATACAAATAGCTGGGGGTGTATTAGCAGGAATAGCTCTGATTAGTGGGGTGATAGTTGAAGCAGTGGCTGTAACATTTTTTGCTTATCGCAGTGGAGCAACCATACCCCCAGAAACAGAAACTAAACCCGGTTTACCCCAAAACTTACCCCAGGTATGGAAATTTTATTTCCCCCTCGCAAATACAATGATGGTAGTTTGGGGAGGGAGAGCGATATTAATTAGTATTCTTGCCCGCGCTCAAGATGCTACAATTGCCATTGCTGCTTGGTCTGCTGCGTGGGGTTTGGTATTAGTAATTGCCAATTCTACCCGCATGGTACAACAAATGGTGATTAAATATCGCCATCAAGTGAGCGATCGCCAACTTTTGACTTTTGCTATGAGTGTGGGTGCAGTTTGTTCCACATTATTATTATTGATGAGTGTAACACCTGTAGGCGATCGCATAGTTCAAAGTTTTATCGGTAATGATCTTACCCTTGCAAATAGCATCAAACCTGTACTTTTAATATGTGCCATTGTACCATTATTTGTCGCCTTGCAAAATGCAACTCAAGGTTTTTTAGTCAGTGAAAATCGCACAGGTCATGTTAATATATCCACATGGTTAGGAACAGGAACTTTATTAATAATTGCCAGTTTTGCTATTAATAAAGGTATGAATGGAGCAATAGCCGCTGCCATAGCTATGATAGCATCAATGATAGTGGAAATTACTTGTTTACTGTGGAAAAGAGTGGTAAAGACAGCGTAAAGTTAGAACCATGATCAACCTGACTTTCTACTTCTAATTTACCTTTGTGAGTTTGGGTAATGGCCAAAGCAATAGCTAAACCCAAACCCGATCCACCAGTATTTCGAGAACGATCAGCATTGACACGATAAAAGCGATCAAAAATGTGAGGAATATCA
This sequence comes from Anabaena sp. UHCC 0451, assembly GCF_034931405.1. Lineage (NCBI taxonomy): Bacteria > Bacillati > Cyanobacteriota > Cyanophyceae > Nostocales > Nostocaceae > Anabaena > Anabaena sp. UHCC 0451. The sequence goes on from NZ_JAYGHA010000014.1 coordinate 76,245, forward strand.
GCAGCAGGAATACCAATTCCTGTATCTTTAACAGTAATCATAGCATAATTATTATTAGCTGATAAATTAATCTTCACTTCCCCACCAGCAGGAGTGTATTTAATTCCATTACTGACCAAATTTAACAATAAGCGATAAATTTGACCTTCATTACCTTGAATATAAAAATTAGCATCTTCAGAAATATGACTAGATAATAAAACCTCAGCATCCATCGCTAAAGGTAATAATTCTTCCTCTACATCTGCAAACATATCATTTAAACAAATTTGTTGTAAATTTATATCTAATTTTGCTGTTTGTAAACCACTTTCTAACCTAGATAATAATAACAAATCTTGAGTTAAACAACTTAATCTTTTTACCTGTCGTTGTAGAGCGTGTTTACTTTCCTGGGGAATAGAATTTGTGTCTATAATAGTTTGTAGAGAAGCAATAGGAGTGCGTAACTCATGAGCAGCATCACCCGTAAATTGTTGTAATTGTTGATATGATTTTTCAATAGGAAGCATAGCTAAACCAGCTAACCACCAACCCGCACCACCAATAATAAACATAGAAAAAGGAACACCCAAAATTAACAATAAATGCAAACCATTCATATAATGATTTAATCGTTGCACCGATCTTCCCACTTGTAAATAACCCCATAATTGATTATCATGAATAATTAAAGGCATTAAATGTAAATGATATAACTCACCCTGACGATTTGTGATATCATAAGAATAATTCAGATCAAAATTATCAGGAAACTGATCGGGAGAATTATAAAAACCAGCAATAGATTCACCCTTTAAATTCAATAATCTCACATAATGACCATCTAACAAAAGACCCATCACCGCAGATTCAGATTTAAAAATAGGACAAGATTGTTTTTGAAAACAAATTTCCGGTAAAGAATTACTAATATTAACAGGTAAAACACCAGGAGTTTTCAAACGTGGTTTTAACTTATCTTCAAAAATTCTTCCAAAAACCTCCAACTCACGATCAATAGTCCGAGTAAAAGCTTTAACCATCACCATATGAGCGAGATAACCACATATTAATAAAGTCGCACCCATCACCCCTGCATAAGTAATAGCTAACTTAAACCGAGAATAATGAAACAGAGAATTATGATTCATAAAAAAATCGAAATTATGAATCTATCATATCCAAAAAATATCTAAAACAATCAATTCTCTGCGTCCTCTGCGTCTCTGCGGTTCGTTTAAAAAATTATCAATTATCAATTACCAATTATCAATTTATAACCAAACCCCCGAATAGTTTCAATAACATTACAAAAACCACATTCAGACAACTTACGTCTTAACAACCGCACCTGAGCAGCAACAACATTGCTAACATTATCACTTGCAAAATCCCAAAGTCGAGCGCGAATTTGATCATGAGTTAAAACTTGTTGATGATGCTGCATCAAATATTCTAAAAGTTGAAATTCCTTAGCAGTCAGAACAACAGATAAATAACTGTTAGCGGATAAATTCACCACCAAAAAATTACCATAATCTAACATTAAATCACCCACTTGTAACTGTGGAGGTTGAAAATTAGGAATCCTGCGTTGTAAAGCTCTCACTCTTGCTAATAATTCCTCCATCCCAAAAGGTTTAACCAAATAATCATCAGCACCCGCATCCAAACCAGTAACCCGATCAATCATACTATCTCTAGCAGTTAAAATCATCACAGGTAAAGGATTTTTTTGTTGTCTTAACCTTTGACAAATTTCCAAACCTGATAACTGTGGTAACATCCAATCTAAAATAGCAATTTCATATCTTTGGGGTATTGTTTGCAAATATTCCCAAGCAGTAGCTCCATCTTCCACCCAATCTACAATATAATCACGCTTAGTAAGAGCATGATGAATACTACTACCTAAATCTTTTTCATCTTCAACTAATAACAAACGCATAATTAAAAAATACCTATTACCAAACTATGGTAAATACTTTTGTACAACAGTCCAACCAGTCAAAGAAACCCATGTAAATCCAAAAAATAAAATCATATTTAAGGTAATATGTAAAGGTCTAGCCCATAACTTATCAGCACTGATTTGAGTGGCGCTAAAAGCAGATATTAAAACCAAAATCACAACCGTTAAACCAGCAAATAAATGTGAAGAATGACCCAAAGAACCAAAATGTCCTAAAGTACCAACAATACCAACAGCTAAAAGTAGCAAAACTAGACTAACCATAGTGATACCAATAGCATAATGAAATTTTTTAACAATATTATTTACCCTTGGTAAAACAACACCGATGGGAGAACGTCCTGTATTTCTCACTTGCCATAACCAGAAACCTGTCATACCTAAAAAAGTATAAGCCAAAATTGACAAACCCATAGACCAGGCGGCAATTTTCCATAACCATAAAAAAGAAGGTAGGTGCATAATAAAAAATCCAAATGAAAAAGTCAAAATTAAAAAGGAGTGCTGTAGAAAGTAGAAAGTAGACGTAGGATAAAGAATTAATTTTTACCCATGCTTCCTGCTCCCTGATTTCCTCCTAAACTGAGAATATCACAGACTGATTGCGACCTCTTTGTTTAGCACCATATAGGGCTTGATCTGCTTGGGAAATCAAAGTACATATTGATAATTCAGCAGTAGGTATAATAGTAGAAATGCCAAGACTAATGGTGATAGTATCATTCACCAGAGATTCTTGGTGAGGAATGGCTAAATTTTTGATAGCAGCGTGAATTTTATCAGCTACAGCGATCGCTCCCTTAACATCAGTATTAGATAAAATCACCACAAACTCTTCTCCACCATAACGAGCTACCAGATGGGTATGACGACAAGTCACTTCTTGTACAGCTTGAGCAATTTTAAATAGGCATTCATCCCCTAATAGATGTCCATAGAAATCGTTATATCGTTTAAAATAATCAACATCAAATAACAGTAAAGATAAAGGTTTTTGTTCTCTGTATAGTCTTTGCCATTCTTCTTCTAAACGATGATCAAAACAACGACGATTAGCAATTTGTGTTAACCCGTCAGTATTTACTAGCTTTTCTAATTCTTGGTTTGCTTTTCTCAAGTTTGCTTCTGCTTCCTGCAAAGCTAACTCTACTTGTTTACGGTTGCTGATATTCGTAACCCTGACCAAATCAATAACTTGACCTGCTATATTAATGCGTTTTACCGCCAAATTGCCCCAGAAATTATTGCCTTTTTTAGTAAAATATTCTACTTCTCGACTCCAAAAACCTAACTTAGCTACATCATCAGCAATCATTTCAATTTCATTATCGCTAAATCGCTGTTTTTGGAAATCCTGTCCATCAGTACCAATCAATTCTTTTTTATTGGCAACTTCAAACATTTCCACAGCGCGACGATTACAATCAATAATTAACGGATTGGCAACATCAACCAGAAAAATGGCATCGGTAGATTCGTTATAAATAGCTTCTCGAAAATCTCGACTTTTCCTAAGTTCTACTTCTGCTTGTTTGCGATCAGTTATATCTTGAGATGTTCCTAAAGTTTGTCTAACACTTCCATCCGCAGTTCTAGAAAACACCATATCTCGACTATAAAGCCAACGCCATTGACCTTGAGCATCCTTAACGCGGTACTCTATTTCCACACACTCATAATCTTGTAGACTATAAAGCTCTTGCATTTTCTGATAGACCAAATTCAGATCATCAGGATGACAGATAGTAGGATACAAGTTAGCTCCCATTTCCTGAACAGCTTCAGCCGAATAGCCTAATATTTTGGCAACACAACGATTCATGTAAACATTACGCTGTTCTATATGGTCGTAAATATAAAGTAGGTTTGGCGTTAGTTCTGTAATCCTTTCAATAAAATGTTGACTCTTTAACAGTTGTTTTTCAGCTTGTTTTCGTAATCTAAGCTCATCGGACAAAACACTAACATCTCTCATCACGCCAATCACACAATCTTGCTCATCCAAAAATTCCATCCTAGCGGAGATGAGAACGGTCTTAATTTGTTGGGAAAAAGTGCGAATCTCAACTTTAAAATTCAGGAGAATTCTTTCATTAACTAGCGTTTGTCTGAAGTAGTGCAAATCCTCTATATTTTTCCATAATCCTAATTCCACACAGGTTTTACCAATGATATTTTCTGGGGTATCTCCCCAAAACTGGCAGAAACTTTCATTGACATTCAAACACTTGCCTTCTCCTAATGTAGCAATCCAAACAGGGTCAGGAGTAGTATTAAAAATGGTCAAAAATTTGGTTTCTGATTCCTGAAAGGTTCTTTTAACTTGAGCAGACATCTGATTAAAGGAAGTTGCTAAAACCTTTAATTCAGCAATTTTGATATCTTCAGATAAAGGTTCTTCCCATTTACCTTGTGCTAAACTTTGACTAGCTTGGCTCAATCGCAAAATCGGTTTAGCTATCCAGTGTGCAGTGAGGCTACCTGTACCAATGGTAATGATTAAAGCTAAACTACAAAGTAAGATGGTTCTGTTGCCATTAGCTTGAATTTTTGACATAAATTCCGTTTCGGGAATTACTGTCACTACCAGCCAATTTAAGCCGTAATTGTCACGGTAAGGCGTGACTCTCACAAAGGGTTTTTGCTCTAAAGTCGGGCGGAAACTTTGAGGATTAGAAATGGCTGGCAAACTGCCAAAACGTTTTATTAAATCCTGTGTTACTTCACGGATTACAGGTTCACGACTATTTAAGGCTTTGACTCGTTGGGCTTTACCATTGATGATGGGGGCTGGAGATTCATCCCCAGAACTAGCCACAATTAGCCCTGATTGCTCGATGATGAAAATATGACCTGATCTGCCACTACGTAATGTTTTCAGAAATTGACTGATTTGATTCAGTTCTAAATCTATACTCAGTACACCAAGCAATTTTTTCTGTTTGTCATAGACAGGAGTGCTGGCGGAAATACTAATACGATTAGGTAAGCCACCCCAAGTGTAAATGGAACTCCAGATCGGCTTACCAGCTTTAACTGCTTCTAAATACCAGGCAAAATCAACAAATTGGGGGTTTTTCAAGGTAGATACTAAAGAAACCCGATTACCCTGATTATCTACTGAGTAAAAGCGGAATTTGCTTTGATCCGATTTGGGAATTTCTGCAATGTCTATGCTCTTATTACCCAGCCCATAACCAGCACCAATAAATCCTCCCTCTTGACTACCAAAGTTAATGTAGGCAAAATTAAGCGATCGCACCTGACGATAAAAATATTTTCCCAGAGCATTAAAATCATTTAAGTCCAAGATTCCCGACTCAAAAGCATCTACATTTATGCGGTTGATTTCCTGGGCTTTCCCTAAATAACTATCTAGATGTTGATCAATGCTATCGCCCACCTCTATGATTAATTGATCTGCCATCTCCTCTACAGCCTCCTGTCCGCTACGGTAGGACAAATAGCCGACCAGTGTTACAACTCCCACTATTTGCAAAACAAATGGGACAATCAACAAGGTTTTTAGCTGTACATTAGCGAAAATCCTGGTAAACCAGTGGCCAGAGAAATAAGTCATAAGACAAGTATCGAGATACTTGATTCTAATTTAAACTCTGACATAACTAACAACTAAAAAAAAGGCTGCTGAGTTCAGCAACGCTTAAATTAGTGAAAATTATTTTTTTTAATCAACGGATACTAATCCAGTAATTTTTGAAACTTTGCCAATTTCCAACTTTCCCAAATATCATGCTCCCAGATTCAACAAAAACTCATGCTGTGACTGATAGGTTTTTATGTTGGTAGTGATATTTTGTAAAGGTTTTGTGGTATCTCCAATTTTTGTATTAATTTCGGACACCATCACATTGGTGTTTGTCGGTTCTTTTTCTGGTGCTAAGTTTAGATCACCATCATCACTACTGGGTTCGCTGATGGCAAGGCGATCGCATGGTATGGTATCCGATAAAATCGCACTGGCCATCATTCCCGTATGAATCTCCATCTGAGCTTCTTTTGAGGCTTCAAAAACTAGCCGTTGTCCAGGAAACACAACCCTTTCAAAGTACCAGTTAGGAATATTGGAAATGCGAGCGACCTGTATCTTGCTCGTGGCATTGACGTAGCAGCAGAGAATTTTCCCCGATTGCTCCGGTGGTAGAGAATCTAATATTTGAGCCATAACTGCTGAGGAGCTTTTACGCCACAATTTTACATTACACAACCAAAACTAACATCGCCCGATCCCCAGTTGCTGTAACTCCGACTACCAACTGGAATTTTCTGCATTATTTCTATCTAAAGTTATGTTTTGTTTATGGCCAAAACAACACATCCCCGACTTCTCAACAAAGAAATCAGGGATCTAATTATTTAATTATTTTAAAATAGTTCTTCCTTATCAGTTAAATGATAACAAATTCCCAATCTATTGTCAACCCCTAAATATTCTATTCTCTATATAAAACAAAAAAAGAGAGATAGAAAACTCTACCTCTCTTTTTAATTCATCAAATTACTATACCGTTCTCTGTATTCTCTAGGTTTAAAAAAAGATATATATATCAAAGTCTTGCGTTAGTCTTCACCACAAACGCTGTATTGAATAGGCATCAAAAATTGTATCAGCACTTATTATAGGTATATTTTCCACCATAGCTTGTGCAATTAACATTCTGTCAAAAGGATCACGGTGATGTAAAAGAAGTTGAGAAATGGTAGTAATATGACTGATTTTTATATCTAACACTGTGAAGTCATTAATAGTAATTTGTTGCGTGATAAACGTCTCAAATGGAATATTAAAAGTTAGCTTTCCTAACCCGTGTTTAATTCCCATTTCCCAAATACTAGCGATACTCAAAAAAAATCTTATTATTCTCATCGTTAATCAATTCTAAAACTTGATTACTAAGTCGAGAATTATCTGTTACATACCAAATAAATGTATGTGTATCCATCAAAAACATCATCACATATATTCCTGAAAATCTTCTAGAGGATCGTCAAAATCATCAGACATTGTTACCAGTCCCTTTGCACTACCAGGTTGACGACGGTGTTTAACAGGTAATACAGGAATTAATTTCACCACAGGTTGATTATCTTTCATGATGATAATTTCATCACCACCAAGTGCGGCTTCAATTAAATCAGATAAGTGTTGAGATGCTTCATCAAGAGTAATTTGCTGCATAATTACCACCTTTAGCTTTATTTAACTTTGTGCTTGCTACTCAACCCATAATTACTATTCTTGATCAAAAACTTCAAAAAACCCATCAGTACATCTGCATCTAAAAAAAAGAGAGATAGAAAACTCTACCTCTCCCAAGAACAAATTATTTAAACCAAATCAGAATTTAGTATCTGCTGGGTTTGTGAACGATAAAGCTGAGAACTTGGCACTGTTTAATGTTGTCAAAACCAACAACACGAACATAGCAGTTACCAAACTGAGAACGGCAACCTTGAACTTCGCTTAATACTTCTTGAGTGGTTTTAGCACCAAACAAAGGTAGCTTCCACATTGTCCAGAACAATTCGGTTGGTTCAGAAGTTTCGTTGAACTCAATTGCTGGAATGTAGCCTTGACTCAGAATGTACTGAATTTGCTTGGCAATTTGAGCATCAGACAGGGGAGGAAGATAAGAGAGAGTTTCGTAACGACGCTCTTTTGGTAAAGTTTGCATAGCTGTTGATAATGGGTTGTTTTTACTACTACGTTGACCGACTAACCGGATAAATTATCCAAATCAGGATCGGAAACTGTCTGCTGTTCAGTTATTGGGCTGGGATTTGATAAATTTAGTTGCGTGATGCGTTCGAGATGCTGGCGACGCTGTTCCATGTTGGCTTGCTGAATGCCAGTACGCACCATTTCTGGTAAGAAATCTGTCACTTCCGCCGCAATGTGTTCCCTGACAGTCATAATCCGCAAAGCCAAATCTGACTTGACCAGAAACAGTTCCTCAACATAAGCTTCTCCGTCCTGGATTTTCCCAGCAGAAAAGTTTTGTAACCAATGTGCTAAAGGAGGATTAGTTTCGCCTAGCTGTGCCAAAACAGTCATAAGTGCCTGATAAGTCAGATAACTTTGGAGAGTTTTGGCTGTGTCTTTCGCAATTTGCTTTAAATTCATGCTTGACCCAGCCCCATAGATTTTGGATTTTAGATTTTGGATTTTTTATATTGATCCAAAGTCCAAAATCCCAAATCCTAAATGATCAGACGGTATCCATTGCTTCAAACTCGAACTTGATTTCTTTCCACAGTTCGCAAGCAACAGCTAGTTCAGGAGACCACTTAGCCGCTTCGCGGATAATGTCGTTACCTTCACGAGCCAAGCTACGTCCTTCGTTACGAGCTTGAACACAAGCTTCTAGAGCAACACGGTTAGCGGTTGCACCAGGAGCGTTACCCCAGGGGTGACCAAGTGTACCACCACCAAACTGTAGTACGGAGTCATCACCAAAGATTTCTAACAGTGCGGGCATATGCCATACGTGGATACCACCGGAAGCAACTGCCATTACACCAGGCATAGAAGCCCAATCTTGGGTGAAGTAGATACCGCGAGACTTGTCTTGCTCAACGTAGTTTTCACGTAGTAGGTCAACGAAGCCCATGGTGATGCCGCGTTCGCCTTCCAATTTACCCACAACTGTACCGGTGTGAATGTGGTCTCCACCAGACATCCGCAAGGTTTTAGCCAATACACGGAAGTGGATACCGTGGTTCTTTTGACGGTCAATTACGGCGTGCATAGCACGGTGAATATGCAGCAAAATACCGTTCTTACGACACCAATGAGCCAAGGTGGTGTTAGCTGTGAAACCTGCGGTCAGGTAGTCGTGCATGATGATGGGCTGTTTGAGTTCTTTAGCGAACTCAGCACGTTCCAGCATTTGTTCACAGGTAGGTGCGGTAACGTTGAGGTAGTGACCTTTGATTTCACCGGTTTCTGCTTGGGCTTTGGCAATAGCTTCAGATACGAACAAGAAGCGATCGCGCCATCTTTGGAATGGTGCAGAGTTGATGTTTTCATCATCTTTGGTAAAGTCCAAACCACCGCGCAAACATTCGTATACAGCGCGTCCGTAGTTCTTAGCAGACAAACCTAATTTGGGCTTAATGGTACAACCCAACAAAGGACGACCGTATTTGTTCAACTTGTCGCGTTCAACTTGAATACCGTGAGGAGGACCTTGGAAGGTCTTCAGGTAAGCAACAGGAATCCGCAAGTCTTCCAAACGCAATGCGCGTAATGCTTTGAAACCGAATACGTTACCTACAATAGAGGTCAACATATTGGTTACGGAACCTTCCTCAAACAAGTCCAGAGGATAAGCAACGTAAGCGATGTATTGGTTATCTTCACCAGCAACTGGTTCGATGTCGTAGCAACGACCTTTGTAACGGTCTAGGTCGGTGAGCAAGTCTGTCCATACAGTTGTCCAAGTACCTGTAGAAGACTCAGCCGCTACCGCAGCACCAGCTTCTTCGGGTGGAACTCCAGGCTGAGGAGTCATCCGGAATGCTGCAAGAATATCTGTATCTTTAGGTGTGTAATCAGGAGTGTAATAAGTTAGTCTGTAATCTTTAACCCCAGCTTGATACCCAGACTTAGCCTGAGTCTTCGTTTGCGCGTAAGACATATTTTCCTTCCAAGAAGTCAATCTTTTTACTATCAAATCACGTTATGTGCAACTTTTTATCACCCTTTATTTTTCTCATTTTCTCATTACACATATAAGAAAAAATTATATTTAAGGGTCGATGGTCGGTTGAGGGTAGCGTTGTTTGTGCGATGAACATCTGGTAAAGGTAGCAAATTACCTCACCTTTTCATCTCTATAGTAGAGGCGCACATCCAGGTGCTTTAGTTTTCCCTCGTGCCACTAACACAAAGTCTTTTCTATCTTTTCTGCTTACCTGACTAAACCTGCTTAATTTTAGAGAAACTTCGGTGCTTTACGGGCATGATTTGGAATTTATGCCTTAAAACCAAGAGAAATTAGGTTTTTAAACTGTCTAGTTATTATACCGTATTTTTTCTCCTGATATCTTGCCCTGACTGGGTAAAAAGATATATAGGAAACTTCACTAACTGCGGTTTAGCTCCAGAGTGAGCCAAAGATAAAAAACTGCACAGGACGGAATTTGTAACTTGTCTCACAATATATCAAGAATTGAATAAGTTATTCTTTGAATTTTTTTAACTTTTATATTTGAATTTCTTATTAAAGAAATTTTTAAACATTTTGTTAAGAGTGCTTTACAAAGCTTAATTATTGGTTGTATAGCAGTACAGTTCAAATTAGAGTTGCTACTATTTATTCATTTTGCATTTTGAATTACTGAATTCTTCGGTACTCGAAAGGATATAAAACCGTGGTATTATTTCATAGACGTACTCGTTTATTGATGCTTTCTATCTTGCTGGGGCTGATCACTCTGCCCAGTATAGGAATACGAGTAAGAGCGCAGCAAAAACCTGATATCAATCCCACTAATTCCACAGCTACTTACCCAGTTGCACCCCCGCCAAAACGAGTAGACCCTTTACCCGATGACCGGGATGTGCTGGAGAGAGAAGTAGAAACTGATTACCGTATTAGTAACTTACTAGGAGATTTTGCTGGTAATCTGTGGGTCGGATCGTGGCGGGGTTTGTCGCGCATTGACCCAAATACGGGTAATATTGTGGCTCGTGTCAGTTTACCGAATGTTACCATTACTGCTTTAGCACAAGATAAAGTCGGTCGTTTGTGGGTAGGAAATTATGAGGGTTTGACAAGAGTAGACCCCCGTACTAATGAAATTACAGCCCAGAATTTATTACTACCTTCTAAACGGGTACTATCCCTGTTAGTTGATAAACGGGGTTATTTGTGGACGGGTACTGATAGCGGCTTAGCTTTAATTAGTCCCGACCAAGGTTTAATTATGACAACCTTGAAAAATCTACCTGGTGTTAGTGCTAATGCCATGACCTTAGATGCAGATGGTCAGCTGTGGGTAGGGACTTTAGATGGACTGGTAAGGGTGAATACTGCCAGTGCGTTGATCATGAAGAGGATAAATAATTTACCAGGGGCGACTGTGCAAGCTTTAGCTATCAGTCCCGAAGGGTTAATTTGGGCAGGGATGCCAAATCAATTGTTAGTAGTTAACCCGAAAAATGGGATTGTGTTAAGGTCTGTCACTCCTCTGCGGGGAAGAAATGTCACTTCAGTTCGTTTTGCTCAAGATGGTAGTGTTTGGGTTGGTACTAGCAATGGGTTGTTAAGGTTGAATCCAGATACAGGAGCTTTGTTGGATCAAGTAGCCGGACTTCCTTCTAGTCGGGTGCTAACTCTTGCACCTGATCTTGGTAATAAGTTATGGGTGGGAACCAGCGAGGGGCTGGCGTGGTTAATGCCTACAATGGATAAAGCACAGCCTCATTTCGGTTTTGGCCGGGCTGTGAAGTAGGGATTTGGGACTGGGGACTGGGGACTGGGGACTGGGGACTGGGAAGAGGTGATAGATAATTCTCCC
>NZ_JAYGHA010000014.1:87854-145260 GCF_034931405.1 Anabaena sp. UHCC 0451
TTACACCGAATGCTTCGACCTTACACCGAATGCTTCACCTTTACACCGAATGCTGATGCTTCCCGTCCCGTTAGGGATACGCCCCTACGACTCCTGACTCCTGACTCCTCATCCAAAATCTAAAATCTAAAATCTAAAATTGTTTATGGCAATTACTACCCAGCAATTAATACAATGGAAACAGCAGGGACGGGCAATTGTCGCTTTGACTGCTTGGGATTATGCGATCGCTCAATTGTTAGACGCAGCTGATGTAGACTTAATCCTGGTCGGGGATTCCTTGGCAGTTATGCTTGGTTATGAAACAACACTGCCAATTACTCTCGATGAAATGATTCACCATGCTAAAGCTGTACGTCGTGGTGTCAAACGGGCTTTGGTTGTGGTCGATTTACCATTTTTAACCTATCAAGAAAGTATCTCTCAAGCTATGCACTCAGCCGGACGGGTGCTGAAAGAAACTGGCGCACAGGCGGTAAAATTGGAAGGTGGGCATCCGGCAATGATAGAGACTGTAACCCGATTAGTCCAATCTGGTGTTCCGGTCATGGGTCATGTTGGTTTAACACCGCAATCAATCCATCAAATCGGGTTAAGACAACAAGGGAAAACACAGGCAGAGGGAGAGAGAATTTTAAATGAAGCGATCGCTCTCGAACAAGCTGGTGTATTCTCCATAGTATTAGAACATATACCCGCAAATTTAGCATTAGAAATTACCCAAAAATTGTGGATTCCCACTATTGGTATTGGTGCAGGTTCAGAATGTGATGGTCAGATTTTAGTTACATCTGATGTCTTGGGACTTTCAGAAAAACAACCGCCATTTGCTAAAGTTTATACAAATTTGCGAGAAGAAATTACCAAGGCTGTGCAGAATTATGCTTTAGAAGTGCGAGATGGGCAGTCCTATCAAAACAGATAATTTTTGCTTAATTGTTACAGATAAAGACTAAACTTAAAAGTCTTGTACAGCAAAACCTCTAATTTTAAATGCAGTAATCATGTCTAAGGTTCTTGTTTCCGATCCGATTGATCAAGCTGGTATTGATATTCTTTCCCAAGTTGCGACAGTTGATGTCAAAACAGGTCTAAAACCAGCAGAACTGATAGAAATTATTGGTGATTATGACGCGCTCATGATCCGTTCTGGAACTCGCGTCACTCAAGAAATTATTGAAGCTGGCACACAATTAAAAATTATTGGTCGTGCTGGTGTAGGTGTGGATAATGTGGATGTTCCGGCTGCTACCCGCAAAGGTATCGTAGTTGTTAATTCTCCTGAAGGAAACACCATTGCAGCGGCTGAACACGCACTGGCAATGATGTTATCCTTATCCCGTCATATTCCCGATGCCAATGCTTCTGTAAAAAGAGGAGAGTGGGATCGGAAAACTTTTGTAGGTGTGGAAGTATATAAGAAAACGCTCGGTGTTGTTGGGCTAGGTAAAATTGGCTCTCATGTTGCTACTGTAGCTAAAGCCATGGGGATGAAATTATTAGCCTACGATCCCTTTATTTCCACAGAACGGGCTGAACAACTTGGTTGTCAGTTGGTAGATTTAGATTTACTGTTCCAACAAGCAGACTATATCACTTTACACATCCCCAAAACCACAGAAACTGCCAATTTAATCAACGCTAAAACTTTAGCGAAGATGAAACCCACTGCTAAAATTATCAACTGCGCCCGTGGTGGTATCATTGATGAGGCAGCTTTGGCAGCAGCGGTTAAAGAGGGTAAAATCGGTGGCGCAGCGTTGGATGTGTTCGAGTCTGAACCACTGGGAGAATCTGATTTGCGATCGCTGGGTAAAGAAGTGATCCTCACTCCGCACTTAGGTGCATCCACAACCGAAGCCCAGGTGAATGTAGCCATAGACGTAGCTGAACAAATCCGTGATGTTATTTTAGGACTTCCCGCCCGTTCTGCGGTCAACATTCCTGGACTCGGACCCGATATCCTGGAGGAACTCAAACCCTATATGCAGTTGGCGGAAACCTTGGGTAACTTGGTAGGACAACTAGCCGGTGGCAGGGTAGAAACACTGACGGTCAAACTACAGGGAGAACTGGCAACTAACAAAAGTCAGCCTTTAGTCATAGCGGCGCTGAAAGGACTACTTTACCAAGCCTTGCGGGAACGAGTAAATTATGTCAACGCCACTATAGAAGCCAAAGAAAGGGGAATTCGCGTCATTGAAACCAGGGATGCCTCGGCGCGAGACTATGCAGGATCATTGCATTTGGAAGCTACAGGTACTTTAGGTACTCATTCTGTTACAGGTGCTTTATTGGGTGATAAGGAAATTCACTTAACTGATGTTGATGGTTTTCCGATTAATGTGCCACCTAGCAAATATATGCTGTTCACTCTGCACCGGGATATGCCGGGAATTATCGGTAAACTAGGTTCTTTACTTGGTAGTTTTAATGTGAATATTGCCAGTATGCAGGTAGGGCGAAAAATCGTCCGTGGCGATGCGGTAATGGCTTTGAGTATTGATGATCCTTTACCCGATGGCATTTTGGATGAAATTAAACAAGTATCCGGTATTCGGGATGCGTATACAGTAACACTCTAAATTTTGGATTTTGGATTTTGGATTTTGGATTGAACACAGGTAGTTAATTTATTGTTCTGTTTAATGAGCAATCATAAATCACCTATAGCCAATCTAAAATCTAAAATCTAAAATCTAAAATCTAAAATCTAAAATCTAAAATTATATGGCAAACACCTGGTGGGAACTGAAAATTTTATGTGAACCAGACCTAGAAGATTGTATCTTTTGGCGACTGGAAGGTTTTGGCTGTCGTGGTACGGCCAGCGAAAGTAAGGGGAATTCTTCACTATTAAAGGCTTATTTGCCTAGCTTTCAAGCACAGCTACTGGATTTGTCGGCGTTGTCACTATGGTTGCGTCAAGATGCTTTATGTATAGGATTACCATCTCCACTGCTACACTGGGATTTAATTGATGAAGAAGATTGGGCTAGTAGCTGGAAACAGTATTGGCAACCTCAAGAAATAGGCGATCGCTTCTTGATTAATCCCGCATGGCTACCACTACCGGACTCATTAGAACGGTTAGTGATTCGCCTTGATCCAGGCGTGGCTTTTGGTACGGGTAATCATGCTACAACACAGTTATGTTTAGAATCTCTAGAAATGCGCCTCAGTGAAGTACCAACAGCTTTCGTTAATAATGAGGAAAAAAAAGAACCTTTGGTAATCGCAGATATTGGCTGTGGTTCAGGTATTCTTTCTATCGGTGCCATACTACTAGGTGCAAAGAAAGCTTATGCTGTCGATACTGATCCCTTAGCGGTAAAATCAACTTTTAGCAATCGCGCTCTCAATGATATTAATTCAGAACAGTTGATTCCAGCCCAGGGTAGTGTAGATATTTTAACAAAACTAATTGCCCAACCAGTTGATGGTATTGTCTGCAATATTTTGGCTGATGTAATTATTGAGTTAATTCCAGAAATGGGCGCTATTATTAAACCTACTACCTGGGGTATATTTAGCGGTATTTTATTAGAACAATCTAAAGCTGTGGCTGATGTTTTAGAACAAAATGGCTGGGTTGTGGCTACTTTGTGGAAAAGAAAAGAATGGTGTTGTTTAAATGCAAGACGTTCTTAAAAATAGGGAACAGGGAACAGGGAATAGGGAACAGGAAACAGGGAATAGGGAAGATGTAATTTTTTCTTCTCCCCTATTACCAATTACCAATTACCAATCACCAGATTAAATTAGGGTTTGCAAATGTTGTACTAACTGTGGTGCTTGAACTACACCTTCAATTCTATCTACTGGTTGACCGTTCTTAAATAATACTAGGGTTGGTAAGGCAGCAATTCCATACTGACTTGCTAACTGGGTGTATTTTTCTGTGTCAATTTTGACAATCCGTAAACGGTCTCTCAATTGCAGGTTAACTTGTTCTAAAATTGGAATCATCATCTGACACGGACCGCACCAGTCAGCGTAAAAATCTACTAATACTGGGATATCAGAACCAGATAGCATTTCTTCAAAACTATTAAATTCCCTTTTAGTTGTCATGATGGTACACACCAATTTTTATTTGTTTGTTTTAATGGTAATTCTTAGGGTATAAAATCAGCGTAATTTTATGTTTTCTTGAGAAATGATCATTTCGGTTAATATTGGTTGATTTTCCAGATCAGAATCCGATTATTAAGTTTTTTACTAAAAGCAGATAATTCTTTTTGATTTGTGTTAATCGAATTAATTAAATATTGAGTCTGTATTTATGTGTGATCATGAATTATCAAAATACTTGTATTAAGAGATACGGACGTAGGATAATTCAATTTTAAAAATGAGGAATCTTAATTCCTGTCACCCGTCACCTGTCACCTGTTCTCAATAAGAGTGCGATCGCTGACGTTATTAGGGACGGTGGCGCGATAAAATTTGAAAACAATAAATTGTGATAAAGGTCTAAATGGCAGAAACACTATTTTTCAACGCTCTGCGGGAAGCCATCGATGAAGAAATGTCCCGCGACTCTAGCGTATTTGTTCTTGGTGAAGACGTAGGACACTATGGCGGTTCTTATAAAGTTACCAAAGACCTATGCAAAAAGTATGGTGATCTGCGAGTCTTAGATACCCCCATTGCGGAAAATAGCTTTACAGGTTTGGCTGTAGGTGCGGCAATGACTGGGTTAAGACCTATCATTGAAGGCATGAACATGGGCTTTCTGCTCCTAGCTTTCAACCAAATTTCTAATAACGCGGGTATGCTACGCTACACTTCTGGCGGTAACTTTAAAATCCCGATGGTAATTCGTGGACCTGGGGGTGTGGGTAAACAGCTAGGTGCAGAACATTCCCAACGACTAGAAGCTTATTTTCAAGCAGTTCCAGGATTAAAGATTGTGGCTTGTTCCACACCTTACAACGCTAAAGGGTTATTGAAAGCCGCTATCCGCGATGATAACCCAGTGTTATTTTTTGAACACGTTTTACTTTACAACTTAAAAGAAAATCTGCCAGAAACAGAATACATACTACCACTGGATAAAGCAGAAGTAGTCCGCAAGGGTAAAGACGTGACAATTCTTACCTATTCTCGGATGCGGTATCATGTATTGCAAGCCGTCAAAACTTTGGAAAAACAAGGATACGATCCAGAAGTTATTGATTTGATATCTCTTAAGCCTCTAGATTTTGATACTATTGGTGCTTCCATACGGAAAACCCACCGTGTGGTGATTGTGGAAGAGTGTATGAGAACTGGTGGTATTGGCGCAGAATTGACTGCATCCATCAATGACAGGTTATTTGATGAATTAGATGCGCCTGTACTGCGGCTTTCTTCCCAAGATATTCCTACACCTTACAACGGTAATTTGGAACGGTTAACAATTGTGCAACCAGAGCAAATTGTCGAAGCAGTGCAGAAAATGGTGGCTTTGCGAGTTTAGAAGATAGGTGATAGGTAATGGGTGATAGGTAATGGGTAATAGAAAGAATCAATTAACTGTTCCCTGTTCCCTGTTCCCTGTTCCCTGTTCCCTGACTCCTGTGAAATCTTCTACTCAAACCTGACAAAAAGAACGTTATTATAGCCTTTGTCAGTTATGAGTGATGGTATGCAAAAACAGCGATCGCTATTAGCATTAATTGTAGTTTTGGTAATTGCCGCTATAACGGTGATTGCAACAATTCCAGTACCTTTAGGGCTGGACTTGCGGGGAGGATCACAGCTGACAATTCAGGTGAAAACAACCGAAGAAATTAAGGAAATCACCGAACGCGAATTGGAAGCAGTCAAGAAAGTAGTGGAAGGCCGTATTAATGGTCTCGGTGTTTCTGAACCAGTAATTCAAACAGTAGGTAATGATAAAATTTTAGTGCAGTTACCTGGGGTGAATGATCCCGAACAAGCAGAACGGGTACTAGGGGGTACAGCACAGTTAGAATTTCGGACTCAAAAGGCGGATACAGACACTCAACTACTGGCTTTTAGAGTGTCAGAAACAGAACTCAAAAATAAGCAGGAAGAGTTAAGAAAATCACAGGATCAAGCAGCTATTGATGAAAATCAAGCAGAATTAAAGAAAAATCAGCAAGCGATCGCCGAATTATTTGCAAGCACTAACCCACCATTAACTGGTAAATATCTCAAAGATGCTCAAGGAGAACCTACCCAAGGCAATAATTGGAATGTTGCTATTCGCTTCGATCCCAAGGGTGGTGAACTATTTGCAGATTTGACTAAAAAGTTAGCAGGTACAGGTCGCGCTATTGGTATTTTTCTGGATAATGAATTAATTAGTTCTCCCACAGTCGGTCCAGAATTTGCTGCGACTGGTATTACTGGTGGTGCTGCGGTGATTACAGGACGTTTTCAGGCAGAAGAAGCCAATAACTTAGGTGTACAGTTACGAGGTGGCGCGTTACCCGTACCTGTGGAAATTGCTGAAAGAAGAACAGTGGGCGCGACTTTGGGTAAAGATAGTATTAAAAGCAGCATTTATGCTGGTATCGGTGGTCTGGTTTTGGTATTAATTTTTATGGTGGTTTATTATAGACTGCCAGGACTGATTGCTGATTTTTCACTAGTAATCTACTCCCTTTTCACTTGGGCTACATTTGCTTTGTTAGGTGTCACCCTGACTTTGCCAGGAATAGCGGGTTTTATTCTCAGTATTGGTATGGCGGTTGATGCCAACGTGTTAATTTTTGAACGCACAAGGGAAGAATTACGAGCAGGTAAATCTTTGTATCGGTCTGTAGAATCTGGTTTTTATCGGGCATTTTCCAGTATTTTAGATAGTAATGTTACTACCTGGATTGCTTGCGCTGCCCTATTTTGGTTAGGTTCTGGGTTAGTTAAAGGTTTTGCCCTCACCTTAGCTTTAGGGGTAGCAGTGAGTATGTTTACTGCTATTACCTGTAGTCGCACTTTAATGTTTTTAGCTGTTTCCATTCCCTCATTGCGGAAAACAGAACTCTACTGTCCTAACCTGACAGCAGCAAATAAAGCGGAGGTGGCTAGATGACACTACATATTAACAAATGGCGGAATCTTTGGTGGACTATTTCTGCCGCTGTTATTCTTAGCGGTATCATCTCAATGGTGATATCCTGGCAAAATCCCAACATTAAAGCACCTCTGCGTCCTGGTTTAGATTTTATCGGTGGGACACGCTTACAGTTAGTTCGGGACTGTAGCCTACCTGGTAACTGTGACAACCCAATAGATATTAATGCTGTGCGGGAAGTTGCTAAAGACCAGGAACTAGGAGATAGTAGTATTCAATTAATCTCGGAAAATGGCCAAGAAAATGGCATCACTATTCGCACCAAAAACCTGGAAACCGACCAGCGTACTAATTTACAAACTGCTTTAAGTGAAAAAATTGGTACTTTTGACCCGCAAAAAAATCAAATTGACTCTGTTGGTCCGACATTAGGAAAAGAACTATTTAGGACTGGGATTGTAGCTTTAATAGTTTCCTTTATAGGTATTATTATCTACTTGAGCTTCCGCTTCCAATGGGATTATGCTGTTTTTGCGATCGTTGCTACATTTCACGATGTCTTCATTACAGCAGGGATATTCTCAATTTTGGGTTTGGTTGCAGGTGTAGAAGTAGATAGCCTATTTATTGTCGCCTTGCTGACTATCACAGGTTTCTCTGTTAATGATACGGTTGTAATTTATGACCGGATTCGGGAAACTATAAAAACCAATCCCCAAAAACCAATTGCAGAAATTGTTGATGATTCTGTCAATCAAACTTTGTCCAGGTCAATCAACACTAGCTTAACAAGTATGCTGTCGTTATTTGCTATTTTCCTATTTGGTGGGGAAACGTTGAAATATTTTTCTCTGGCTTTAATTATTGGCTTTGTAGCAGGTGGTTATTCCAGTATTTTCGTTGCTAGTACGCTTCTGACTTGGTGGCGAGAGCGCAATGAAAAATATACAATAGATACAATTGATACATCCATCGGATCTCAGGACAGTTAACCCAGGCTTGCTTGAGGCTTTAAAAACCTATCTCACCAGTCTTCAATGACGACCTATGGAACTACAGGAAGAACCACCAATTAATAACTCAAGCGTTGACAAATCTGATGCTGCTTTTATTGAGCAAGTACAGAGGTTACACCAGCTAACAGTATTGGGTAGGTGGATATTTGCTGGATGTTTATGGTTGACGATTGCTCCTCTTTGCCTGTGGAATTTACGTACAGAATTTGTATTGTGGAAGCAATATTTTACCTGGGCAGCAGTGCGGTATGGACTTGTTTTCCATCCCCTGTCTACCCTGGGGTTAGCTTTTTGTATTGGGATGACGGTTTCTGTTTTGGTGTGGCAAAGTCGCAATATTTTGCTAGGACTACCACAACCGGAAAAACAACGTTTAGAAAAACAAGTTTGTCGCATACGTCAGCAGGGACCGACTCATCCTCTTTGGAAGTTTGTAATTAATTCCTAGTCTGAATCAGGATTTTTATTGTCTGAATTAGGACATCCTGATGCAGACAAATAATCAAATCAACACTTGACAAAATCCCCAGATTGTTTTATCCTTATGTTATGAGTGGGAAAGTGTGCGCCCATATATATAGGCTTTGCAACCACCAACATTATTATTTTCCTCTTTATCCTGAAAATCCTCAAATCCTGGACATCCTGATTCTGACAATTTAGACTTGACAAAGCTCAAAGCTTGAGTTATCCTTATTGTTATAGGTGGAAAATAGTGCGCCCATATATATATGCTAATGCCAAAACTCCGGTTTTTGCACCACCAGAACAATTTGAAAATAGAAGTAATTTCACTCCGGCTTTAGATATTTATGCTTAACCTGAAAACTTTCACTTTTGAAGTTGTCACCACCAACAATAAAGGAAGCATTATCAACAAACGCAACCAGTCAGCAAATTACTTTGTGGAAGATTTGGGAAATGGAGTGATGTTGGAAATGGTGGAAATACCCGCAGGAACATTTTACATGGGTTCACCGGAAAATGAAGAGGGAAGACTCGCTAGTGAAAGTCCCCAACATCAAGTTACTGTTCCCAGCTTCTTTATCGGTAAATATCCTTTGACTCAAGCACAATATCAAGCTATCACGAGAAATAACCCTGCTTACTTCAAAGGTAGTGGTTCGACTCCGCTCACCAACCATCGTCCTGTTGAATGTGTGACTTGGAATGATGCAGTTAGATTTTGTGAAAAGTTAAGTCAAAAAACAGGTAAAAACTATAAGTTGCCCAGTGAGGCACAATGGGAGTATGCTTGTAGGGCGGGAACAACTACACCTTTTTATTTTGGTGAAAGTATTACCCCAGATTTGGTAAACTATGATGGTAGACGGGCTTACGCCGATGCACCGACAGGTAAATATCGACAACAAACCACTGATGTAGGTTCTTTTCCCCCTAATGCTTTTGGTTTGTATGATATGCACGGGAATGTGTGGGAATGGTGTGAAGATGACTGGCAGAAAAATTATATAAATGCGCCTACAAATGGTAGTGCTTTGATTAATCTAGGCAATATGAAGATAGTGCGCGGTGGTTCGTGGAACGACGATCCTGATAGTTGCTATTCTGCTTGTCGCGGCAACGACTTCCTTCTCAGCTACGACTACGATATCGGTTTTCGGGTTGTTTGTAGTGGTGCGACGAGGAATTTGTAGCTCTTTATACTCTTGCCCTTTTGTCCTCTGCTCTTTTTCCTTGTCCCCTGCCCCCGCCGCCTAGCGGAATTTTTTTGAATGAATACTGTATGTGGAAACCTTATATATATGGGCGCATACTTTTCCACTAATAACATAAGCATAGTCGAAACTGAGAATTTTGTCAATGTCTGAATCAGGATATCCAGGATTTGCAGGATTTGCAGGATGTTATTTAATGATTGTTTGTTGGGATTTTGGGGATGATTTTCATGATTTTTGTGGAATTTGAGGTTTTGAGGATGTCAGGATTGATAGTTCAAAAGATATAGGGTTTTGATTTGAGGGTTAAGAAAAAAAATGTATTTATAGATAACAATTAAACAGTCATCATCCTGTAAATCTTTTAATCCCGTACTTCGACTTCGCTCAGTAACCGAAAATCCTGATTCAGACAAAATTCTTCTTAATAAGAAATTAATATTTTGTTAGTTGCATATATATATACAGTTTCCGTAATTTCCAGGAAAATATGCCATAACAGAAGCGAAGATACTAACAAAATTGAGTGTCTATAAATGAACAAACGTCAAATTCAGTTTAGTGAAGGCCGTGCCAAAATTGATCTTTACCAACTTCAGAATTTGTTTAATATTGCCGCATTTTGGGCAAAAGAGCGTAGTATAGAGAATCTAGGCATAGCTATTGCCAATAGTGAACCAGTTATTTCGGTTTGGGATAGAGAGCAACTGATTGGGTTTGCTAGAGGTAATTCTGATGGCATCTATCGCGCTACAATTTGGGATGTTGTCATTCATCCAGAGTATCAAGGAAAGGGACTAGGAATCAAATTAGTAGAAACCGTTTTAACTCATCCAATCATGCAAGTAGAACGTGTTTATCTCATGACTACTCATCAACAGACATTTTACGAAAAGATTGGGTTTCAAACTAATAGCACAACAACGATGGTACTATATAATCAGTCTAATTTTGCTCCTCTGGAGACTGGAGAAATTCAACTTCAGGAATCGTTAAGGGGATAGAGATTTGTAACCTAGTCCAATCCTGTGTGACTTCTGTGGTGATAGGAGAGGAAATAACTTCTAATTTTCCTCCCATCACAGTTAATAATCTTTGATTAAGTAATAATTTCATTCCTGAAGATAGCTGAGTGTTTTCTTGCTTGGTCACATTTTCAGATGTCATCAAATCTATTGATTCACTAGAAATTACAGCATGATTTGGGACATCAAGCCAAATATGAACAAAATCATTTGTAGATGCAATACTGGCAGAAAGATAAATACTGCCTTCTTCCATTTGTAAAATGGTAGTATCTATTAAATTGACGATTATTTGCCGTAACCAGCGCATATCTGCTAAAATGTAAATTTCCGATTCTGGAAATGAAATAGTAAAGGGATAATTACGATTTGCAGCCAGCATATAAGTTAATTTATGGACTTCCTGAAAAATTTGCTTTAACTGAATAGGCTGAATTTCTAATTTGTTCGTTCCATGTTCTATTCTGGACACACTCAGAATTTCATCAATCATTTTTAACAATTTTAGCGATCGCTCGTACGCTTGTCCAACAAATTCTCTTTCTTCTGCTGGATTTTCGCACAAATCATTCAAAATTAATTGATGTAATCCTATTAAACCATTGAGAGGCGATCGCAATTCATGGGTAATTCTAGCTAAAAAGCCAGCTTTAAACTGACTCATTTCCCTAGCCATTTCGTAGGCTAATTGGGTTTGTTTTAATTCCACTAAGATTTCCGAAATTTCGGTTTCCGGCTGTTGTGGGACGATTGGCGCAGGGCTATATGGAGATTTTGATGACTGTAGAAATAACTTACAAAAACCTATTCCTAATCCTAATCCTGTTCCTAGATATAACCAATTACTAAAAATCATAATTTTCTAATTCTAATTCAATTTAATATTACCTTGTCGCAAAATCTGCCAATTATTCCCTGTCCATTTAACAACAGTAGAAGGTATTCCCAAACCTTTATATTCTGTAGATTCTAAAGTGAGAACTTCGGGAAAATTAACTTCTATTTCGATGCGATTTTCTAAAGCAGGTTGTCCTGATAAGTTGACACTAGTCGTAGCCATTGGTCCAGTTTGTGCCAAAATAGTTTGAGCAATTTGATGATTTGGTACTCTAATGCCAATAGTAGTTGGATTAGTAGGATTCATGACTGTAGGAATTTTGTCACTAGCTGGTAACACCAAAGTCAACGCACCAGGCCAATATTGATTGACAACTTTTTGCCATATTTGATATTCAATCTCGCTACCTTGAACATAATCCCATAAATCTTCAGCTTTAGCAGCCATTAAAATTAAAGGTTTATCTAAACTGCGTTGTTTAGCAGCATAAATTAATTCTGCTTGTTTGGGTATGCTGGCCAGTGCAGGTACGGTATCTGTCGGGAAGCTAATTAATTTTCCCGCTTTTGCAGCGTTTATCAGGACTTCTAGAGAAACATTCATAAATATCAAAATCAGAAAACTACTTATCTATTGTTGACAGAAACCTGTGCAGACGGGTTTTGTCTGTGTAGCAGTGATTTCCAATCACTAGGATGGTAAAATCATCCACCAATCATCTGCATTTCTCCAGCGGTGCAAAATAAGTTAACGTAAATATAGATATTTTTCTCAATAAATCTCAACAGATTGAAACCTAAGCCGTAAAGCACCGGTAATTGCTAAATTACATGATGAACATTTTCAGTAACTTACTTTCTCAACCCGCACAGCCAAAACCCGCACCCAGAAAACGCCGGGGTATTGAAATTAAATCTCCCCGCGAAATTGAAATTATGCGACAATCAGCGAAGATTGTCGCCACTGTTCTCAAAGAAATTTCTGAGTTAGTCCAACCAGGAATGACTACCGCTGATTTGGATGTTCACGCAGAAAAACGTATCCGAGAAATGGGTGCAACACCTAGCTTTAAAGGATATCACGGTTTTCCGGCTTCGATTTGTTCTAGTATTAATCATGAAGTTGTACATGGTATTCCTAGCCCTAAAAAAGTAATTCGGGCAGGAGATGTGTTAAAAGTTGACACAGGAGCTTATTATCAGGGTTTTCATGGTGATTCCTGTATAACTATCGCTGTTGGCGATGTTACACCAGAAGCTGCTAGATTGATTCGTGTAGCGGAAGAAGCTTTATTTAAAGGCATTGAACAGGTAAAAGCTGGTGTCCACCTAGCAGAAATTGCTGGTGCGATTGAAGACCATGTAAAAATTAATAAATTTAGTGTGGTAGAACAGTTTACAGGTCATGGTGTAGGTAGAAATCTACATGAAGAACCAGCAGTATTTAACTACAGAACCCGTGATATTCCTAATGTAAAATTACGTGCTGGTATGACTTTAGCCATTGAACCAATTTTAAATGCTGGTTCTAAAAATACCCGAATTTTATCTGATAGATGGACTGCGGTAACAGTTGATAATGCTTTATCTGCTCAATTTGAGCATACTGTATTAGTAACAGAAAGCGGTTATGAGATTTTAACTGATAGATCAGAAGTTTAACTCAAATTAATAGAAATTTAGCATAAATTCCCGGCTTTTTCCTGAAGTTGGGAATTTTATTTTTTTATATCTATACAAATTTAAAGCTGTGTAATTTAAAGTTTTGTAAAAATCACCACAAAAATATAACTAGAAAGTTATCTTGTTCTGTTAATAAATTTACCCATTAACAGGGGATAAAAAATTCCATGTTGTGCCAAAAAACGACTTATTTACTGTTAAGCTTACTGACTACTAGTTTAGGCTTAATATCTACTTATCAACCTGCTCAAGCTAGTAATTTGTTAGGTGAATGGTATTACACCATTGATTCTTTTAATGACGGTTTATCACCAGATGTAAATATTGGTATCTCACCTTATGAAATCTATGGGTTAGCAATGAAAGAAACTGCTAATGAGATCACTTTTGCGATTAATACTAATTTACCCGCCCAAGGAATTGGCAATATTTATGCCCAGGATTTTCATGTCGATTGGGGAGATTTGTTACTAAATTTCACGGGAAAATCTCTAGATGATGCTAATGCTGCTAGTCAATTATTCGGTGTACATTGGGCAGTCCATGAATCAGGTGTACAGGAATTAGGCGTTTATCAAAATGTCACAGCCAAAGCCATAGCCCAAGAGAATGGTTTAATTTTACAAGATGCCAGTTTACGGGGTTATAACAACAGGGTAATTAGTAAAGGAGGAAACCCTTCTCATGGTGATTTAGGAGTTAATAATAATTATTTCAATGAAAATCATCATGTTCAAAATGTGATAGCAACAGGAACAAAAATTGGTGCTGTGAATGTATTAAGTGATATTAGCAATTTGGGTCTAGATTTTGCTCATTTTGGCGCTACAGGTACTCAAACTTTGGCTTTTAGTGTGGAAAGACATTTATTACCTGATGGTAGTTTTGTTGCTCATCTATCGCCAGAATGTGATAATGATTTAATTGCTATGGCAGGCAATCTCAAACCTTATTATCAACCGCCTCAATCAGTGCCAGAACCTTCCACACTTTTACCCCTTGGTGTGATGGCTTTGTTCTTTGTGGCATCTCGTCAGCAATATCGTCACTAATTTAACCAGAGGCAATCGCATTTATTTAACAAAGCGATCGCCTTTTGATCTATAATTTTGATCTATATTTTTTGAGGATGCTCCCCTGGGATCATAGCCAAAAACCTGATCAAGTTTGTATCTCTAGACATACGCCTCTCAACATGATAAGTTGCTAAAAAGTAGAAGCAAGATCAAACTTCTCCATTAATATAATATTTGTTTGTGAAATATGAAAAATCTCTAACTCCTGATAGATGTATGAAAATTAAAGTTGCAAAAAATAACAATGAATGAAACTGATTTAGCTTTTACCCCGGCTTTAGAGTTAGCACAATTAATCCGGCTGCGGGAAGTGTCACCCTTAGAGTTGGTAGAAATATATTTAGACAGAATTTCCCGCTTCAATCCCCAACTAGGCAGTTATTTTACTGTCACAGCAGATTTAGCCCTGGCTGATGCTAAAGCCAAAACAGAATTACTCACCACCACTTCAGAACTACCACTATTTTTTGGTGTACCGATTTCTATTAAAGACTTAAACTCCGTCGCTGGTGTTACCTGCACTTACGGAAATCCGGCTTTAGTTAAAAATATCTCTAACTACGATGATGGTGTAGTTATCAGGATTAAACAAGCTGGTTTTACGATTCTTGGCAAAACTGCCACTTCTGAATTAGGTTCTTATCCTTACAGTGAACCTGCGGGATTTCCCCCAGCTAGAAACCCTTGGAATTTAGAATATACCCCCGGTGGTTCTAGTGGTGGTGCAGCTGCATCGGTAGCAGCGGGATTAAGTGCGATCGCTCAAGGTTCAGATGGTGGGGGTTCAATTCGTGGTCCTGCGGCTTGTTGTGGTGTAGTAGGCATCAAACCAGCACGGGGAAGAGTCACAAAAGCACCAGTTGGCGATAGATTGGGAGGCATAGCTGTTAATGGACCCATTGCTCGAACTGTAGCAGATGCAGCTGCAATGTTAGATGTCATATCTGGCTATTTTACAGGTGATCCTTATTGGTTACCAGATCCACAACCTTCTTTTCTCGCCGCCACCCAAGTAAAAACAACTAATTTGAAAATAGCTTTTAGTACCAGTGTTGCGCCTTTGGGAACAGCAGACGCAAATTGTCAACAAGGCGTATTACAAACCGTGCAATTACTAGAACAATTTGGACATCAAATAGCAGAAAAATGTCCTGATTTTAGCGGTTTAGTAGAACCATTTCAAATAGTCTGGCAAACTGGCGTAGCTGCCGCAGGAATCCCTCCAGAAGCTTTACAACCTTTGAATCGGTGGTTATTAGCTAGAACTGGTTCTGCATCTGAATATTTGCAAGCCTTAGCACAAATGCAAATAGTTTCTCGGCAAATTGTCGCGTTTTTCGATGATATAGATGTTTTAGTTTTACCTGTTTATTTGCATTCACCGATTCGCGTGGGTGAATGGGCAAATTTGAGTCCAGAAGAAACATTCCAACATATTATTCACTGGGTTGCCCCTTGTCCAGTAGCAAATGCCACAGGATTACCTGCTATAGCTATTCCCGTCGGTTTTGATAGTAACGGCTTACCCCTGAGTGTGCAGTTAGTTGGGAAACCAGCAGCTGAATCTACTTTAATCAGTTTAGCAACGCAGTTAGAAGCAGCTAATCCTTGGATTCAACATCGTCCATCCAATTTTGGATTTTAGATTTTGGATTTTGGATTTTTGCGATTGACAAGAGGTAAGAAATTTGTTATCATTACCTTGACAAGGAAGAACTATTTTAAAATATATATAGATTAATCATAATCAGGTAGGAGTTTAGCATTGCTAAACCCTTAATCATTAAACCTGTCCAAAAATTTATGTTAAGGTAATCAAAATTGTAGCGTCGGTTGACTCAAAGAAAACCCAACATTAGGAAACTCAGCATAATCCAAACTGTATTGGTCGGCGCTATTGCTTAATTTAACCATTGCCCCTTAAATTAAAAAACGTACCAAAACATACAATGCCGCAGTTACAAGCTGTAATAAAGTAATGGGAATCCCATAATGTAGAAAAGTTTTAAAAGAAATTCTTTTTCCATGTTGTTCAGCAATACCAGCAGCAATAATATTAGAAGCTGCTCCAACCAAAGTACCATTTCCTCCTAAAGTTGCGCCAAACATCATTGCATAAAACAGTGGTAAAACTTCTGCTGGCAACTCTCCTTGAAAATCTGCTGCTAAAATTTCTGCTGGTGCTAATCCCACATTCACAAGATACTGTTTAATTAAAGGAACCATTGCCACCACTAGAGGAATATTAGGAACAACACTCGATAATATCCCCACTACAAATAACAAAAGTAGAGAACCTAGCAAAATATTTTTACCCAAAATAAGCCCTAAAACACCTGATAAACCTTTAATTACTCCTGTTTGCTCTAATCCTCCAATTAACACCAAAATACTCATAAAAAATATTAAGGTACTCCAATCTACATCTCGCAAGATGTTATTAACTGAATCAATTCTGCTTTGGTGAGATAGCAATAAAGCTAAAGCCGCACCTAACAAAGCCACCGCAGCAGGGGAAATAGGTATTGGTAAAGAGTCGCCAATTACAAAAAAAATCAACACAAAAACTACAATAAATGCACCCGCTATTAAAACTCGTGGATGATTGATTTGTGGATGTGGTAATTCTGCGAGATTATCGAGGTTTGTATTCCAAATTTTTCTAAATAAAATAGGGAGTGTCAGCACCACAGTAAGAACAGCAAGTACCCCCCCTAAACTCAATTTTGCTAAATAATCTATAAAGCTAATATTTACAGCATCACCAACAATAAATGTGGCTGGGTCTCCCACTAAAGTTAATAATCCTGCACTATTAGCAACAAACACCATCAAAATTAATAAAGGTACAAAATTAACTCCTATTTCCTGTGCCATTGGGGGAATTAACGGGGCTAATAACATTACTGTAGTTGCGTTGGGTAAAACAGCACAAATTGGCGTAACTAATGCCACTATACCTAATAGTAATTTCTTGCCACTTCCTTGAGCAAGAATAACCATTTGTGTCGCTATATAACTAAAGATATTAGTCGGCTCAAATGCCCTAACTAATACCATTACCCCAAAAAATAAACCCAAAGTTCCATGACTTTTGCCAATATAACCAACTGCTTCTGGTAAAGTCATAATATTAGTAAAAACTAATAATAATGCCCCCAATAAAGCAGTAACAGTTAAATGAACCCATTCTGTCATGATGACAACAATGACAGTAATAAATATGATGACACTCAAGATAGCTTGCCAGTTTTCCATAGGATTATCCCTGATAATATTATTGATTGAAAATCAGCCAAAAGCCACCTATATTTACTATAGGCGACTTAGGAATTTATGATTGGTGTATGGGTGTTAAAAATCTATATCTGCAATTATCTTGTGATTAATCAAGACAACTGGGAATACCCAATACAGCACAAGGAAAATTAGGATATAATCTATCAATCAAAGGATGATGGACAGATTGACAACCTAAAACCAAAACATCAGCAGCTTCTAATTCAACAACTTTTTTCAACTCAGTGGCTAAGTTGCCAAACCGCAGATGAGATTTAAAATGACTCTGCCATTCATGACCTAAACTTTTGGCTTGCCAAAGAATTTTATCTGCTTTATCTGTCCATGAATTGCTGATTAAATCTGGTTTTGGTTTAGTTAATACCAGTGTATTTGATTGCTGTTTTTCACAATCTGGATATTCTAAAGCAAGCTGCTTTTGGGGCAAATTTAAGTTATAATGAGAATAACTAATTGCCTTTTCTTCTATTACATAAACAGCCTGTACATTGACTTGAATGTTAGTAGCTAAATGGGTTTGATGAGCAATACAAAAAGCGATATCTAAGGCTGTATGACTATTAGGTGAAGCATCATAGCCAACCATTAAAGTGAGTGATTTTGTTTGTGAATCTTTTTCACTAACGCATTTTTGAGTATCTGGTAGTAATACCATTTGCTCCATGAGGTCATAGCGACCAATGGCAGTTTGTAATCTTGCTAACAATGGCTTAACTTTCACAGCTTTAACTTCTCTCCCTTGAAACGAATGATCAATGAGAAGCAGGGATACCAATTTTGGATTTTAGATTTTAGATTTTAGATTTATCTGCAATCTAAAACCATTAATCAAAAATCTCCAATTGATTAAGGAAGCCCCAATAATAACTGCTATTACAGCCAAGTTTTTGGGGGTTCCTTCCATTGCCGACGGAGTTAGCTGACGGGCTAAGACTGGAAGGTGTCTCTCAATTAAGATTAGCCCCAATTATTTGGTTCCTCCGCTCCAAATCCAGCTTTCATGAATTTGAATTAGGCTACCCACAGAGTTTTGCGAAATTTAAAAGTGAAAAGTTAAGATGTTCAAAATCTCAACCTTTCACTTTTTGAATTGTAGCTTATATTTCCAAAATTGTATACCCATCAAATCATCATTTCAGGACTTACGCAAATGGATGATTAATTGAAAGCGAGAATAGGGCATAGCGCATAGGTGATTTTTTCTTGCCCCATGCCCTATTCCCAGAGCAAACTATTGATTTATCGTATTCTCTATGCGTGGGTCCTAAATTTATGTCACTCTTCTGAAGTAAAGTAGCGGTCTAGGAAATTTAGAGCGTGATTACGGAGTTCAAAGTATTCTTTAGAGTTGCGAATTGCACTGCGATCGCGTGGACGCTTAAACGGAACTTTCAGGATTTCTCCAATATTAGCGCATGGTCCATTGGTCATTAAGACAATGCGATCGGACATATAAATTGCTTCATCAACATCATGGGTAATCATCATTACTGCTTGACGATGATTTTCCCAGATATCTAATACCTGACGCTGCAATTTTCCGCGAGTTAAAGCATCCAAAGCCCCAAAAGGTTCATCCATTAATAACATTTTAGGACGAATTGCCAAAGCTCTAGCAATTCCTACTCTTTGTTTCATACCTCCAGAAATTTCATCGGGATACTTATCGGCAGCCGCCATTAAGTTTACCATGGACAAATGCTCATTGACAATGCTAATTCTTTCGGCACGATTAGCATTTTTTATCACTTCATCTACAGCTAGACGGATATTTTCGCGTACAGTTAACCAAGGTAACAACGAATAATTTTGAAACACCATCATTCTATCAGCGCCTGGTTTACGGATTTCTTTACCATCTAAACGGACTGAGCCAGATGTGGCTTTTTGAAATCCACCAATAATCTTCAGTAATGTTGATTTTCCACAACCAGAATGACCGATTACAGAAATATACTCATCTTCACCAATTGTCAGATTAACACCATCTAAAACAACAGCATCTCCTTTGTCTGCTGTCGGATAAGACTTGACTAAATTTTCAACTTCCAGAAATCCATGATGGGGCTTAACTTCTTGATAAGACTCGTTTGAGAAGGAGGTATATTGCATGATTAACTACTCCTGAATTAGTTAAATTTTTTTGTACCTAAAAATCCCAGCAGTGGCGTATTGCAATACGCCCATACATTAGGACATAAAAATGCGAGTGGGAGCCTTTGCTTTGATGGCAAAACTGTTTAGATAACCTACAGGATCACTAGGATCAAATCCTTTTTTATCTATAAAGACTTCTGGCGGTTCAACTTTATAATCATCCTTGGGGCATTGAATTCCCATTTCCGCCGCTATATCTCGATATAAATCTGTTCGCCACCCTTTTTCGGCTACTTGATTGGCATTTTTGGGAACTTCTTTAATTTGTCCCCAACGGGCAGCTTGAGTCATTAACCAGATGCTTTGGGAACGCCATAAAAATGTCGAATGTTCTCCTGTTTCGTGGGGAATACTGTCAGGAATATCATAGAAAATGGTCGTATCATCTGCTTTGATAGTGCGGTCTTTGCCATCAAAACCACCATAGTTATAATTACCAACAATTCCCGGAGAAGTTAACTTAGTTAAAGGCTGATTTTTCTGTTTTGGTTTTGCCCCAGTAAAGGATATTTCTGTTAATAATTGTGCTACTTCTTGGCGATTTTCGGGTTTGCTGCAATATTGACAAGCTTCAATCATCGCTTTCACCAAAGAACGATAGGTTTTGGGATAATTGTTAATGAAAGATTCCATTACTCCCAGCAGTCTATCTGGGTGTCCCTGCCAAATTTCTTTACCTTGAGCGAATGTAAAACCAATACCTTCGTTACCTGTAATTGCTCTACTGTTCCAAGGTTCAGCTACCATATAAGCTTGCATAGAACCAATTCTCATGTTTGTCACCATTTGCGGTGGGGAAACAATGATGACCCGAAATTCTTTGAAGGGGTCTACACCAGCAGCAGCAGATATATAACGAACAAAGTATTCATAAATAGCCGAACTCAAAACTACCGCCCAAATTTTCTTTTCTGGGGGTTGTTGGTTAAAATAGCCGCGAAAATCTTTGCCAAAGGCTTCTAAAGCACCATCACCATATTTTTGTTGATATTCGTACCAGGGACGTATGCCAAAGTCCCACATCTCTTTGTTCATGGTCATGGCGTTACCATGACGGTGTATGGTCATTGCTGCACATAAGGGGGCATGACGCGCACCTTCTGCACCTATTCTCGCATTAGTGACAGCACCGGAAACCACCGGTGCAGCATCGAGACGACCAAAAATTAAACCATCGCGGGAGTTTCCCCAACTAGCTTCGCGGTTGAGTTTGACATTTAAACCATATTTGCGGAAAAAACCTTTTTTCCAAGCGATCGCAAATGGCGCACAATCATTAACAGGAACATAACCAACAGTAATATCCGGTTTTTCTAAATCTTGGGGTCTAACTACAGGTTCTACAGCTAAAGCGGCTTCTGTCAGTCCCTTAACAGACTTATCTCCAGATGTCCTACAGGATGATAACGCTATTCCCGCAGTTGTTAAACCTATTCCCTTAATAAAATCTCTGCGAGTCCAATTATTTTCATTCATAATTGTCTACAATTTTGGATTTTGGATTTTGGATTTTGGATTTTGGATTTTGGATTTTGGATGATGCAAAATTTAATGGATAAGCTTTGTAAGCTTCCATATTTTGAAATCATTTTGCAAATTAGTATCAGTTTTCTCTCTCAATGTGAGACAGGCATCTTGCCTGTCATAGCTGTAACTAAATTTTTGCCCTGTTCCCTGTTCCCTGTTCCCTGTTCCCTTTTACTTCACACTTCCTGGACGGTGAGTAACAAATTCTTGAAGCTTACCCACAGCGTAATCTAAAACCAAGCCAGTTAAGCCAATTACAAACACAGCCAAAAATACAGAACTAAGATTTAAACGACTCCATTCATCCCAAACAAAAAACCCAATTCCCACACCACCAGTTAACATTTCTACAGCCACAATTACCAACCAAGCAATACCTAAACTAATTCGCAAACCTGTAAAAATATATGGCAAACTAGCAGGCCAAATAATTTTGATCATCTGCCGCCAACGTGGCATTTCTAACACTTGTGCCACATCTAAATAATCTTTGGAAACACTAGCAACTCCCAAGGCTGTATTAATAATAGTTGGCCAAAGGGAAGTAATGAAAATGACAAAAATAGCTGAAGGCTCTGCCAAATTGAAAATAGCTAAGGAGATAGGCAACCAAGCTAGGGGTGAAACTGGTTTAAATATCTGAATAATGGGATTAAAAGCCAGCATTGCCGGTCTAGACATCCCAATTAAAAAGCCCAAGGGAATTGCTACTAATGCACCCAAACCAAAACCTAATATTACCCGGCGTAAACTGGCTAATAATAACCAACCAATTCCTAAATTACCCGGACCTCGTTCATAAAAGGGATTTAAGATGTAGTCAAGATTGGCAATTAAAGCTTCTGGTGGTGTAGGCATTAATTCACGATTAGCAAGTGCTACTATCCACCACAGGATAATTATTCCTAAACAGCCTAATGCTGGGAATAAGAACTCATCTCGAAAAATAACAGGTTTTGCTTTTTTCCAAGCAAACTGTCCAGCAACCGCAAAGATTGCAGCTAAATTAAGTTGTAAAATCATCTTGTAACCTCAACAGAGTTCAGTACAGATACACTGAATCTGAGCAGTACCAGCCTTGGACACTGATGAGATCAAAACATTAATCAAAATGCTGTCTCTTCAGTCTCCTCTCAATGCCTACGAAGTTAGCTGACGGACTAGGGTTGAGAGATACCCCTTTTTGCTCGATTTTGGCTTATTTTCTAACATTAAGTTGGAAATTTATTCACCCATCAAAACAAAAATACGCCCCATAATTTGGTTCCTCCGTTCCAACGCTGTTGACTCTAACGCGTTAAATTAGGCTGACTTACTCACAATTAATAGTAACAGCGAAAATCTAACATTGATGAATAGTAATAACATCAGTAGTTAGAACAAAAATTAGTTACTTTACTACTTACATCAAGCGGTTTAACTGATTTTATGCTGTACTATCAACATATTTCATCAGGTTAGTAATAATTCAAAATACAGTATTCAAAATCGAGTAAAAATCTGATTTTTAGAGTGATTATTGCTAATTTTTTGAGAAACTAACTTTTCTATATTCCTTTTACCCAGAAATATTCTGACTCCTGACTCCTGACTCCTGAATTCTTACAATAAACCTTGTTTTTTCAATTTAGCGATCGCATCCTCAGCCGCAGCCTTTTCTGCTTCTTTTTTATTTTTTCCTCTACCTTCACCGCGTTCTTTACCCTCTACTAATACTTTAGCGATAAATTCTGGTGCATGAGAGGGTCCGCCTATTTGTTCTGTTACGTATTTCGGAGGATTTGCACCAATTTCTCGTTGTACCCATTCCTGAAAGCGATTTTTGGAATCTACATTTGAACGAGGTTCTACAATATGTTCTGATACAGAATCAAATAATGGTTCAAGAATGACTTTGAGTGGTTCAACATTATAACCATTATCTAAATAATATGCACCGACTACGGCTTCAAATGTGCTACTGAGTAAGTTTGGATTTTGAAAACCTCCATCTCTAATTGTTCCTTTTCCTAATCGCATCCTGAAGTCTAAACCAACTTCTAAGGCAAATTTTGCCAGTTGTTTTTCTTCCACTAATGCAGAACGACGACGGGTTAATTCATCTTCTCCTTTTTCGGGATGACGACTATATAAATATTGTCCACTGATGAAGTTTAAAATTGCATCTCCGAGAAATTCTAAGCGTTCGTTGTGTTCTCCTTCTCCTGGGTTTTCATTGACATAGGAACGATGGGTGAGTGCTTGACGCAGGAGTTTTTCGTTGTTGAATGTAAGAAGTTTGTGCATTTTGATGTTTTATTTTGGGCATTTAATAGAAGGGCGGGCAAGATACCCACCCCACAAAATTACAGCCTGAAAACTTCAGGTATTACTGAGAAACAGGTAGTTTTACACCTGGTGGAAACAGACTATTTCCACGAGAACGGTTACAAGTTAAACAAGCTAGTCGTAAGTTCTCTAAAGAATTAGAACCACCACGACTTTTTGGGAGAAGATGTTCAATAGTTAGTTTATCTATTGACATTGACTTACGACACCACCAACAACAAGAACCATATACATCAGACAGTTTTTGCTTCTTGCTGTGTTTTTGTTTGGTATTCATGTGAATTATTTTCCGTTGATTTTTTTATCAACAGCATCAGAAACCCACACATCTATCGCAATAAAACCACATCAAGGAAAAAACTATCAGCTTTTCCTCAAGTAGCTTTTCTATGCTAACCAATTTCAGTGTTAACTCAGTTTCAGTCTCAGCAACAGCATTCCTCCCTGACTGGTCTTGCTTTATTCCTTAGCTTGAACATTTAGCCAAATGCCTTTCTTTCTTCGCAGTTATAGCCTAGTCAACGATAAAATTAAGACACTAGACTAAATGTTCAAACGAAGGAGTAAGGCAGGATCAGTCAGAAAGGAATCCTGATGCTGAGACAACCACCGACGCTTATGCGATAGAATTTCGCTTGAGATGTCAGATATTTGGCTGTCTTTTTTATACACTTACATAGTGAATCTGGAATGTCAATACTGAATTTTAAGTTAAAAAGAAGAAATAATTTATACTATTAATATATTCTTATTGATTTCAGTAAGGTGAGAATAAAGTTATTATTATAATATATCAAAATACTAAATTATCAACCAATATCAGCTAAATATCAGCTAAAGATATTTTCCATGATGCTGTAAGAAAAGGATTAGAAAAAGAGGGTTGGGTGATCACAGGTGATCCTCTAAGATACAAGGTTGGGTTGTAGCTTGCTTCCCGTAGGGTACAAAGTGAAACCCAACAAACCGTTGTAAATGTTGGGTTTCGTTCCTCAACCCAACCTACATAATTTCATTGTTTTGAGCTTAACCGACAAGTATTGTGAAAGACTTGATTTTCCGTAGGGTAATTCATGAATTACCCCTACATTGTGTACTTGATAGCTCTCCATATTGCCCATCGAGTAGGGGAAGATAGGAAAAAATAATTATGAATTGCGATATGTTGTCAATAATTGGGGAATATAATCATAGCCATCTACACCAATAACCGAAATCATTTTTGGGCGATTTTGTTGCAGTAAAACTTGGAATTGATCATCACCAACTTGTCCTTTTAAGATTGTCAATAAACCTGCGGGTTGTCGCCACTCTTGAGAGGAAATTTGCTCTAATAGATACATTCCTAAAGCACCAGTATAAATGGATTTTTCAAAATTTAATAGGTTGTAATATGCTTCTGCTAAATAAGCTAAATTTCGACCTTGGGTATATAAATCTCCCGAAACTTGGGCGGTTTTAAAACCGACTTCTAGATATTTAATGGCATTTTCGTATTGTGCGGTGACTAAATAAGCAATACCTAAGCTGCTAAAACATAAAGATTGAGTTTGAATGTCACCTAATTTTTCGGCTAATTTTAAACCTTGTTCTAAATAATTAATTGCTGATTCATAAACTTCAGGTTCAATGTTTTCTAATTGCTGTGCTTGCATCACTTCGCTGTAACCTAAATTTACCAACGCATTAGTTTCTCCAGTTTTGTCACCTGCTTGTCTACTTAATATTAATGCTCTTTGACTATTGTTAATTGCTTCAGCATAATTTTTTTCTTGAACGTAGGTACGACTGAGGTGATTAAGATTAGCAATTTCACAAGCTGTATCTCTAGCATTTCTCGCTATTTCTAAAGCTTGTTGATGAAAATTAATTGAGCGAGGATATCTGCCTAAAGCTCGTTGAGAATAACCCAATAATGTTAAGATTCTGGCTTTTTCTTGTGTTCCGTCCGCAGAACGTAGAGGTGCATCTAAATAATCAAGAGCATCCCGCAAAGAACTACCAGAAAAGGAAGCAAAAATCCCACCATAAAGGGGAAAATAAGGACGCTGGGCAAAAGTTCGCAGAATTTGGAGCATTATTTGTGAAGCTCCATTACTATATATTACTGCTTGGGGTTGAAAACCATTTGCTAATTGACTCCAAATTACTGCAAAGGTTAAAAATGTGGAAATGGATAATTTAGGACCTGCTTGAATATCATAAGCTTGTTGATCAAACCAGGTAACTAAACCCCGTTGTAGGAATTGTAAAACTATTGCTAATTCTACCCAATTGCTGAGGTTAATGTTTTGTTGTTTTTGGGTAAATTCAATTGCAGATTGTTCTATTGCTAAGGTGTGAAAAAATGATTGTGGTATTTCGCTTTTAACTAATTTTGCCCAACTTGCCCAAGGTCCTCTTTCACCGGGTACTCCACCAAAACCGAGAGAACCTTTTTGTTCATACATCCAACTGAGGAGGTTTTCTTGGATACGTTGCCAAGAAGCAATACCCTGAGTAATACCTGTGGATATCTGCGTTAAATCTGTGTTAGCTGCACCAAATTGTTGTAGGGATTTGGCTAATTGTTGTAGTTGCGATAAATTTAAGGGCTGTTTTTGATTAGGATCGGTGTAGCGCAGCAATACGGATAAACGTTCTTCATCGCTGGCAATGGTAATTTCCCGTACTGCTAAAGCTATGGCTTCTATGGTTTTGTTTTGCTCTTGCCAACGTTGCCATTGTGTTTGTATGGTTTTAATGGCTCTTAAACTGCGGGTGTCTTTGGCTTTTTTGAGTTCGTCTTTTTCGCTTTCTACTTGGGTTTGTAGGGTTGTCAAGCGATCGCTCAATGCTAACTCAAACACTTCTCCTGTACCAGAAGTGATGCCTTTGAGTAGCATTTGATATACCTGCTCTACAGAGCTAATTTTACCCTTGAGGGTGGTTTCGACTATTTCATCAATTAATGCGAGGTATTTATCTTGTAAAGGTAGGGATTCTGACACTTTAGCTAATAGAGAACTTCACAACAATTCTCATTTTATTGCATTAATTACTCACAATACTAGAGAATTTAGTGGAATTGATAATTTAAAATTAGAAGATTGGGAAATTTAATAAATACAGACAAATAGCGATTCCTACGGAGCGCTTCGCTATCGCACCCCTTCAACTTCCCAACATCTATTTTTTAACGAACCACAGAGACACAGAGAACACAGAGAACACAGAGTAAGAGCGATTCCTACGGAGCGCTTCGCTATCGCATCCCCCCAACTCCCCAAACAGCGATACCTATGTCTTCGACACGCTGCACGAACGGTCAGCTATCTCTACGAGACGCTACCGCGAACGCTATCGCAATGTGATGTTATGGATAAATTTATGATAAAATAAAACATAGTCAAGAACAAATATTTTTTATGTTAAATTTAGAAAGAATTACATTTGATCGGCAAATTATGGCAGGACAGGCTTGTATTCGAGGAATGCGAATACCTGTTTCTTTAGTGGTAAATCTGGTAGCTAATGGTAAAGCGATAGAGGAGATTTTAGAAGAATATCCTGATTTAGAAGCTGAGGATATTCGTCAATCTTTACTTTATGCAGCTTGGTTGACTCAAGACAAAGTTTATTCTATTAAAACTGCTTAACAATTAAATCATAATTAATCATAATTAATCACAATTAAAATGAAGTTTTTAGCTGATATGGGCATTTCACTACGTACTGTATCTTGGTTGCGTAGTGGTGGTTATGATGTGGTGCATTTACGTGAACAAGGTTTGCAAAAATTACCAGATCCTGAGATTTTAATTAAGGCTTGTGCAGAAGAGCGAATTATATTAACTATAGATTTAGATTTTGCTCAACTTTTAGCTGTCAGTGGGGATAGTTTACCTAGTGTGATTTTATTTCGTTTGGGTAATGAAAATTATCATCTCATTAATCAATGTTTAACCGAAATTTTGAGTCAATGTCAGGAAGATTTAGAAGCAGGAGCAATTATTTCTGTAAATAATGAAACTTTTAGAGTTAGAAGATTACCTATATAGAAAAGCGATCGCCCAAAATAAGCTACGCGATCGCACTCCCTTCAACCTCCCAAACAGCGATACCTACGGAGCGCTTCGCTATCGCATTCCCTCACTCTCCTAAAAGCGATACCTTCGGTGTTTAAATCTGATATACTTTTAATAGATCAAGTTAATCATAAGTTTTACTTGATATTAATTAACTAGAATCTAAGAACATGAAACAATATAAAACTATACAGCTACAATTGAAACCAGAAATAGAAGCTCGTCTGATTAACCAAGCTACTAAGCAAGGTTTATCAATTGAATTTTATCTTGAATCTTTGATTGAAAATAGTTTGAAAAATCACGAGGAAAAATCTTTTTCTCCAGTAACAACTGATGAAGATTGGGAAACAGAACTTATGAGTTTAATCAATAGTCCTGCTTTTGCTGTAGCACCACCACTTTTAGATGCAGCTATTAGTCGGGATAGTATTTATACCAGAGAAGATGAAATGTTATGAAATATCTGGTAGATACTAATATTTTACTGCGTTTGGTACAAAAAAATAGTCCCATGCACCTTGATACTCAAAGGGCAATTTTAACGCTCAAAAAACAAGGTGAATTTTTATGTATTATTCCACAAAATATAATTGAATTTTGGGCTGTTGCTACAAGACCTCTAGATAAAAATGGGTTAGGTTTATCTATCACTCAAGCTGAAGAAGAAAGCGCAAAACTGAAAAAGATATTTATATTGGAATTGGATATACCACAAATTTTTACTGAGTGGGAATCTCTGGTTATTCAATATCAAGTGATGGGAAAACAGGTACATGATGCTCGTTTAGTAGGGGCTATGTTAGCTCATAATATTACACATTTATTGACATTTAATGCTGATGATTTTAAACGGTTTTCGGATATTGTAGTTGTTGATCCACGTAGTGTTGTTTAATTACAAGAGATCGCACCTCCTCAACCTTCCCAAAAGCGATACCTTCGGTAAGCTATCTCTTCGAGACGCTACGCGAACGCTAACGCACCCCCTCAACCTCCTAAACAGCGATTCCTACGGAGCGCTTCGCTAT
This sequence comes from Anabaena sp. UHCC 0451, assembly GCF_034931405.1. Classification (NCBI taxonomy): domain Bacteria; kingdom Bacillati; phylum Cyanobacteriota; class Cyanophyceae; order Nostocales; family Nostocaceae; genus Anabaena; species Anabaena sp. UHCC 0451. Next base: position 116,608 of record NZ_JAYGHA010000014.1, read on the forward strand.
CGCACCCCCTTCAACTTCCCAAAAAGCATATAATGACTTATAATAAATTAATATGGAAATAAAATTTGTAGGGTTACAGTAATGCAATTAGAAGGTTATTTTGACTTTATCTCAGAAGCAGATATTCGACTGAAAGGACACCGTATTGGTATTGATAATGTACTTGATCATTATTTAGAAGGATATACACCAGAAGAAATCGGTGCTAATTTTCCTGATTTGAGTTTAGAGCAAATTTACGCGACCATTACTTATTATTTACATAATCGTCCTCAAGTTGATTCTTATCTTTCTAATTTGGCAAAATATCGAGAACAACGTTATCAAGAATCAATTACTCGTCCTTCAGCTTTGTTACAAAGATTGAGAAACTTAAAAAGTACAAAATCTCAACAGCAGGTAAGTATTTTGTGAAGGTACGTTTTTTACTGGATGAAAATTTGCCACCTCGTCTGAAGTTAGCTATTTTAAGATTAAATTCCGAAATAGATATTTTGCGTGTGGGTGAAGATAATGCACCACCAACAGGTACTTTAGATCCTGAGATTTTGCGTTATTTACAATTATCTCAAAGAGTTTTAGTAACAGATAATCGTGCTAGTATGCCAGGACATTTGGAAGCACATTGGGGAGAAGGTGGCCATATTTGGGGTTTATTTTGGTTGCGTCCCCGAACACCAATGGGTAAGTTACACTTGCTGATTCTGATCTGATATACTGATAATATGTAAAAATAATCAAATCTAGTATTTTATGATTAATAATAACCAACTCATCACAGAAACATCCTCAACTACACCCTGGAATGATTTATTATTAGAAATTGCCCAAACTCCAGAAGAATATATACCAGAAATATTGGAAATTGTCCGTTTATTTCGTCAAAATTTGATCAATAAACCAACAACTTTGATAAACACAGAAAAACACAAATTAAACTGGCAAGAATTTATTAATCAAACAGCAGGAAGTTGTGCTGATGATCCAATTATTCTGGATGATTTAGGTATTGATGATAGCTTAGATGACAGTTTAGAAGAAATGATTAATTGCTAGGAATACAAACTGATGAAATATTTATTAGATAGTAATGTTTGTATTCAATATCTTAATCAAAGATCAGAAAAAATTATTCAGCGTCTTCAAGATTTGTCTGATATAGATATAGTAGTTTGTTCTATTGTGAAGGCTGAGTTATTTTATGGTGCAATGAGAACAAATAATCCTGCGAAAACTCTGCAAAAGCAGCAGGAATTTTTAAATCGTTTTATTTCTTTGAAGTTTGATGATGAATGTGCCGTAATTTATGGTGAAATTCGTAGTAAATTGGCTGCTAAAGGTACTCCTATAGGAAATAATGATTTACATATTGCTGCTATTGCTATAGCTAATAATTTAACTTTAATTACTCACAATACTAGAGAATTTAGTAGGATTGATAATTTAAAATTAGAAGATTGGGAGATTTAGTAAACAGCGATTCCTACGGAGTGCTTCGCTATCGCACCCCGTCAACCCCCCAAACAGCGATTCCTACCGAGCGCTTCGCTATCGCACTCCCCAAATATCACTTCTAACTTACATAGGAGAGTGACAGGTGAGTTACGCTAACACATATCTTCCTTAAATTGTGATATACTCGATAAATTGAGAGGTTGAGTTAATAATGGAAACGCAAGAAATTCTTCAATCTTTGCCAAAACTCAGTATCAATGAACGCTTGAAAATAGCTGAATTTGCCTTACAATTGGTTAATCAACAACAAGAATTTTTAACAAAAGAACAGCAAAAACATCAATTAGCATTAGCAGCTATTACAGCTATTGAAGATTATGCAAATGATGGTGAATTAAATGTTTTCTCCGATTTAGATGGAGAAGATTTTTATGAATATCCAGATGAAGATTAACAGAATTTGTTAAATTTATGTATAGAGGTGAAGTCTGGTTAGTTAATTTAGATCCAACTGTAGGCACAGAAATTAGTAAAAAACGTCCTTGTATTATAGTTAATAATAATGCCATTGGTATTTTACCTTTAAAGGTGATTGTTCCGATTACAGATTGGAAAGAACGATATTCTATCAGACCTTGGATGGTAAAATTAGAACCAAATATAGAGAATAGTTTGGCAAAAGTTTCTAGTGTTGATACTTTTCAAATCCGTTCTGTTTCAGAAACACGATTAATTAGAAAATTAGGTCAACTTTCTGAATCAGAAATGCAGCTTATTTCTCAAGCATTAGCTGTGGTGTTAAGTCTTTCTCTGTCAACGTGAGATCGCACCCCTTAACTCCCCAAACATCCTTTTTTAACGAACCGCAGAGACACAGAGGACACAGAGAAAGAGCGATTCCTACGGAGCGCTTCGCTATCGCACTCCCTCAACTCCCCAAACATCTTTTTTTAACGAACCACAGAGACACAGAGGACACAGAGAAAGAGCGATTCCTACGGAGCGCTTCGCTATCGCACTCCCTCAACTCCCAAACAGCGAACTGCTTGCAGCAGCGCTTACGCTATCGCATCCCCTCAACCTCGCCAAACAGCGATAGCGTTCGCGGTAGCGTCTCGAAGAGATAGCACTCCGCAGGAATCACTTAGATCATCGTAGTTATCACATTTTATAAATTTCAGACATTGCTTATTCTGATCCGATATACTGGTAATATGTAAAAATAATCAAATCTATAATTTTATGATTAACAATCACCAATCCATTACAACTAAATCATCAGCAAAAACCCGCAATGATCTATTACTAGAAATTGAACATACTCCAGAAGAATATATACCTGAATTACTACAAATTGTCCGGTTATTTCGTCAAAGTGTCACGATGAAACAGACATCTTTGAAAAACTGGGAAAATGTTATTAATGAAATTAATGAAAGTGATGCAATTAAAAAAGAACACAGAAAAACTAATATTAAAAGATTGTTCGAGTCATGGAATGAATCAGATGAACAACAAGAACAACAAGAAACTTTGGAAATTATTGAATCCATGAATGGTATTTCAATTTAAAATAAAATGAGTAAGGTTATTGTTTTAAATTCTGCACCTGTGGGATTAATTACTAATCCTAAAGCGAATCCTCTAGCTGTGCAATGTCAAGAATGGTTTTATAGTCTTTTTGAAAGAGGTTATGAAGTAATTTTACCAGAAATTATAGATTATGAAATTAGACGGGAATTATTAAGAGCAAATAAGTTATCAGGAATTAGAAAACTGAATCAACTTAAATCAGAAATTATTTATCTTCCTATTACCACAGAAGTAATGTTAAAAGCCGCAGAATTATGGGCTGAAGTGAGAAACAAAGGTAAATCTACAGCAGATAATAAAGCTTTAGATGGTGATGTTATTTTAGCTGCTCAATCTATTTTAGTCGCTAATTATGGAAATGAGGTAATTATTGCAACGAGTAATAAAAAGCATCTTTCTCTTTTTATTGATGCTAGAGAATGGCAAGAAATTTAAACGGTGAGAGCGATCGCACTCCCTCACTCCCCAAACAGCTATCGCACTCCCTCACTCCCCAAACAGCGATTCCTACGGAGCGCTTCGCTATCGCACCCCCTCAACCTCCCAAACAGCGAACTGCTTGCAGCAGCGCTTACGCTATCGCATCCCCTCAACCTCCCAATACCCTTTTTTAACGAACCACAGAGACACAGAGAACACAGCGTAAGAGCGATCGCACTCCCTCAACTTCCCAAACAGCGATCGCACTCCCTCAACTTCCCAAAAGCAATTATTCATCTTTATTAAACTGGTACGTCTGACTCCCCCTACGGTAAAATATCCTTAGTTCAAGGAATTGGCTATGAAAATAAAAGCAATTATTTGGGAAGAAGACGGTGTATGGTGTGGTTCTGTACCAGCTTTACCAGGATGTCATACCTGGGGTGAAAGTTACGAACATTTGTTAGAAATGTTGAAAGATGCTGTTCAAGGTTGGTTAGAACTTGCTAGTCAACAAGAATTGGATTAAATTTTATATAGTTAATGATGATGGAATTGGTATTTTACCAAGGAGAAAACTATGACACATCAATCTATGATATTAACTAATAATCTTTATGCAGAAGATTATAATTTATGGATTGAAAAAACCGCTTCTTTATTAAAGAATAAGCAGTTTTTAGAATTAGAATTAGAAAATTTAATTGAAGAAATCGAAAGTATGGGAAGAAGTGAAAAAAATGCTTTAAAAAGTAATTTACGAGTTTTAATTATGCACTTGCTTAAATACAAGTTTCAACCTCAAAACAGGTCAAATAGTTGGTTGTATACAATATATGAACATCGTCAAAGATTACAAGAAACGTTTTTAGATAGTCCTAGTTTAAAAGGCTATTATCTAGAAGTTTTGGATAATTGTTATCAACACGCTCGTAAAGAAGCATCTATTGAAACTGGACTTCCTTTATCTATTTTTCCTCAAGATAATCCTTTTTCCTCTGATGAAATTTTAGATGCTGACTTTTTTCCAGTTTAATTATATTTGTTGTTCTGTGCGATCGCCTACAATAACCTACGCGATCGCACCCCTCCAACTTCCCAAAAGCGATCGCACCCATGAACTCCCCAAAAGCTCTTTTTTACTCACGCAGAGACGGAGAGAACGCAGAGGATCGCACCCCCTCAACCTCCCAAAAGCGATCGCACCCCTAAACTCCCCAAACAGCGATCGCACCCTTCAACTCCCCAAACAGCGATCGCACCCTTCAACCTCCCAAACAGCGATTCCTACGGAGCGCTTCGCTATCGCATCCCCTCAACCTCCCAAACAGCGATTCCTACGGAGCGCTTCGCTATCGCACCCCCTCAACTCCCCAAATAGAAAAGCGATAAGATGAGTTACGCTAACACATATCTTACTTAAACTGTGATATACTTAATAAATTGAGAGGTCGAGTTAATATGGAAACGCAAGAAATTCTTCAATCTTTGCCAAAACTCAGTATCAATGAACGCTTGAAAATAGCTGAATTTGCTTTACAATTGGTTAATGAACAACAAGAATTTTTAACAAAAGAACAGCAAAAACATCAATTAGCATTAGCAGCTATTACAGCTATTGAAGATTATGCAAATGATAGTGAATTAAATGTTTTCTCCGATTTAGATGGAGAAGATTTTTATGACTATCCAGATGAAGATTAACAGAATTTGTGAAACTTATGTATAGAGGTGAAGTCTGGTTAGTTAATTTAGATCCAACTGTAGGCACAGAAATTAGTAAAAAACGTCCTTGTATTATAGTTAATGATAATGGAATTGGTATTTTACCTTTAAAGGTGATTGTTCCGATTACAGATTGGAAAGAACGATATTCTATTAGACCTTGGATGGTAAAATTAGAACCAACTACAGAGAATAGTTTGGCAAAAGTTTCTAGTGTTGATACTTTTCAAATCCGTTCTGTTTCAGAAACACGATTAATTAGAAAATTAGGTCAACTTTCTGAATCAGAAATGCAGCTTATTTCTCAAGCATTAGCTGTGGTGTTAAGTCTTTCTCTGTCAACGTGAGATCGCACCCCCCCTCAACTCCCCAAATAGCGATCGCACCCCTCCAACTTCCCAAACAGCGATCGCACCCTTCAACCCCCCCAAACAGTGATCGCATCCCCTCAACTCCCAAAAAGCGATCGCACCCCTCCCCTCAACTTCCCAAACATTCTTTTTTTAACGAACCACAGAGACACAGAGAACACAGAGAAAGAGCGATCGCACCCCTCCAACTTCCCAAAAGCGATCGCACTCCCTCAACCCCCCAAACAGCGATCGCACCCCTTCAACTTCCCAACATCCTTTTTTAACGAACCACGAAGACACGAAGAGCGCGAAGGTAAGAAATAATAAAAGAGCTATCGCACACCTTACCCCAGCTATCACTTTTTTTACCTCATGCAAGGTTTATAAATTACACAACATAGCTATAATAAATAACATAGTGTTATTTAGTCTTTTTTATGTCAAACTACCCTAAATACTGTAGAGATAAGGCAAGAGAAGAATTGCCGGGAATGATAGGTACAGGTGCGGCTTCTAGTGCTGTACCAGTTCCAGGTGCTTTTACTGTAGGAACAACTGCTGTACAACTTTATGTGGTAAAGCGTATAGCGGAAATATATGGAGTTAATGTTGAAGAACTGCCAGGGGGTGTAAAGGCTGTTGTCACTGCTGTTATGGCTTTAGGTATAGGTAGTACACTGGGTACATTGGCAGGGGAAGCAGCAAGTTTTATACCTGTAGTTGGATGGTTAGCAAAACCTGCTATTGGTGCAGCTACAACCAAGGCATTTGGTGAAGCTACTATTACATATTTTGAGAAAATATATCCAGATAAAGTTTATATTCCTGAAACTATGTAAAGTTGATATGTTGATAGGTTGGATTGAAAAAAGTGAAATATAACAAATAGCAAATATCTGTTGTGTTTATATTGTATTACTTTTCATTTTCAAGCCAACCAAGCCAACGTGCATAAATTTCGTCAATTGAGGTAATTGTGAGAATATGAATAATACAGATTTAGGCTATATCTACATTTTAGAAAATCCTGCCTTTAAGGATAACTTACTAAAAATTGGTTATACCACAAAAGATCCTAAATTAAGAGCAAAAGAACTATATCAAGGAAAAACAGGTGTACCTGGTGAATTTCAAGTTGTTTATAAGGAAGATGTTCCTAATTATGAAATGGCTGAGGATATGATACACAATAAACTTAAGGAATTTCGCTATAATTCACGAAGGGAGTTTTTTAAGTTACCTATACAAGAAGCAATATCAAAAATCCAGTCGGTAACTCAAAGGGAAATATACACTACAATTACAGAAAAAGATGTCATGATTTTTAATGGAAGTATGACATTAAGATGGTTCTGCTATCCAGGAGATTTTATTTTCATTGTGCGTTATAAAACATTCATAGATAGCCTAGAAATGACTCCTAGTATTATTGATATATTGAAATGTAAAGAAGGCGATCAGATATTAATAAGTAATAGACCAGGAAAAGAAGTTTATTTAAGTGATGATGAGTTCATTAGTTTAGATATTGATCAATCTATAAATGGGTCGCTTCACCATATATTTAATATTTTTGCAGGTGATAAAATTGCTTGGCTAGGTAGACCTAGAGAAAGATGTAAACAATCAGAAGAATACTCAATTATCTGTATTTTAGATTGCCATGATAATGGTCATTTTGCAGGATTTTCAGCCCCTAGTACAGTCAGGTTGATTGACGGACTACCATTACCATTCGGCGGCCTACCATTACCATTCGGATATATTGATTCATTAGAAAATCAACCATCTGAACTGATGCGTCAGGCTTTTATGAAAATAAAAAGATTAGGTATACCTAGAAACTGGAGTCCTGAAAGGTAATTCGTATATACTTACTGGTATAATGGAAATTATATTACAAGACTATGCTAAAAATGACTTTTGCATAATTATGAGCGACTTAATTGAGCTTAAAAAAATTCGTGATGATTTTCAAAATGATTTAAGAGACTGGTTTGATATTGCACATAGTCTCATTGCAATAACTTCGACTGGAGTAGATGAAATATCAAAAGAACATTTGCTATCTAATCCTGAAGCAGGTTATAGTTTTCCTGTTCCCATTTCTATAAATGGATCACCAACTCTTGTTAGTTTGAATAAATTAAGTTATGGAGAAATGTTTAGAATTTATAAAGACCATAAAGGTGTAATTGCAGAGTTAATCTATGAACGAATTATACAGCGATGGTATGACTTTCTTAATCAAATAATTGAGCAAATTGTTAAATACCATATTACAGGTATTAAAAGTTATATCAACATCCCTAAAGTTGAAATAAAAGTCGATTTTACTCAAGACAATTTGTTACAACAACTTCCTAGCTTAATAAAAGAAAGATTTGAGTTTAAGAAGAATATAGAAAAAACTGGATTAATTGAAAAATGTCTTGAACAGAACATAGATAACGAATTAAAACAGCAAATAAAAAAAGCAATTATTACCAGAAATTTACTCGAACATAGTCAAGGTATTATCCGAGAGCAAGATACAAAAGAATTAGGCAGTAATAATATAAAACTAATTGGTGCTGACTGTAAAGAGAAAGACTTTAAAGTAGGCGACAGAGTAGAAATTACGATTTATGAACTATTTAAGCTTAAACAAGTTTTTTATCATACTTCAAAAATACTTATTCCAGAATAAGAAATTGTAATTCTGTAATTCAAAATAAAAAAGGGTATGGAAAACATACCCCGATAAATTCAAATATTTAACCTACAGTTGCTTCACCTCACTAACCAACTTAGCCACCATATCCTTAGCACTACCAAACAACATAGTCGTTTTAGCCTTATAAAACAACTCATTATCAACACCAGCAAAACCGGCACTCATACCGCGCTTAATCACAATAGTTTGCTTTGCGCGATCAACCTCCAAAATCGGCATCCCATAAATAGGACTATTCTTATCACTACGCGCCGCCGGATTGACCACATCATTAGCACCAATCACCAACGCCACATCAGCCTGTTCAAACTGGGGATTAATATCCTCCATATCATACAACTGCGTATAAGCCACATTAGCTTCCGCCAATAATACATTCATGTGACCCGGCATTCTCCCCGCCACCGGATGTATCGCATATTTCACATCCACACCCATGCGTTCAAGTTGATCAGCCAACTCCCGGACGCTATGCTGGGCTTGAGCAACCGCCATACCGTAACCTGGGACAATCACCACAGAACGGGCATAACCCAACATCATCGCCCCTTCCTCAGCATCAATACTGCGAACAGGTTGATTACTAGCACCAGCAGCCGCACCACCACTAGAAGTAGAGACAGAACCAAAAGCACTAAATAAGACACTGAACAAAGAACGGTTCATCGCCTTACACATAATTTCCGTCAGGATAAGACCAGAAGCCCCCACCAAAGCACCGGCGATGATTAACATATTGTTCATCACCACAAACCCAGCCGCAGCCGCAGCCACACCGGAGAGAGAGTTTAACAGGGAGATAACAACCGGCATATCTCCCCCACCAATGGGGAGGACGAACATCACACCCAACACCAAAGAAACAGCCACCACTCCCAAAAATACGGGGAGGCTATCTGGTGTCCTGATTAAATAGGCACTTCCAGCTAAATAAGAACCCAAAAGCAACAGGTTAAAAGGTTGTTGCAAAGGAAAGGTAATGGGAGTACCGCTAATTAAACCTTGCAATTTGGCAAAAGCGAGAAAACTACCCGTTAAAGTCACGCCACCAATTAACACATCCAATAACATGGAAATGTTGACATCGAGGGGGATAGGTTGAGAACTATCTAATAACCGCCAAAATTCAGCCACAGCGATAAGTGCGGAAGAAGCACCACCCAAACCATTGAGTAAACCCACCATTTGGGGCATTTCCGTCATTTGCACTTTGTAAGCGATAACAGCGCCAATTACCGAACCAATGGCCAAGCCGATCAAAATCATCTCGTAATTTAATACGTGCTGATCTAGTAATGTGGCAACAACCGCTAACAACATCCCCACCGCAGCCACAAGATTACCGTTTCTAGCAGTTGCAGGAGAACCCAGTTTTTTCAAACCCAGGATAAATAATGATGCAGCGACTAAGTAAGTTAGCTGAATCCCAGTTGGTAAAAAGTCGCTCATGCTTTTATTTCCTTTTTCTTAAACATTTGCAACATTCTGTCTGTTACTAAAAAACCGCCGACAACATTCACCATTGCCAAAATTACGGCAATTAAACCGAGAATTACCGATAAATTCGTGTTTCTCTCCCCCGCAGCCAGGATTGCACCAATTACCGAAATACCGGAAATGGCGTTTGAACCAGACATTAACGGGGTGTGTAACGTGGGGGGAATTTTGTTGATGACTTCAAAGCCGATAAAAGAGGCTAAGACGAGTACAAATAAAGCCGGAAGTAATGCTTGTGTCATGTGATTTTTGGATTTAAGAGGTTTCGCGCAGAGACGCAAATAAAAGATTTACAAGAATTAGGTAAAATCTCCCTCAAACTCGCATTTCTCTGCGAACTCTGCGCCTCTGCGGTTCGTTATTCCGGGAAATTTATTCATGTCAACTAAACCGCTACCGCTTGCAAAGCGTCTTTTACTCGTTGGTTTCTAATTTCTCCACCATGAGTAACACAAGCAGCATCAACGATATCGTCACCAAAATTGATTTGTAACGCCTTATCTTTAATCAACAGTTGCATTAATGAAGTTACATTCTTCGCATACAATTGGCTGGCGTGTACAGGCATAGATGAGGGTAAATTAATTGGTCCAATAATGGTTACACCGTTCCACACTATGTCTTTACCAGGTTCGGTACAAGCACAATTACCACCTTGTTCTGCGGCTAAGTCTACAATTACAGAACCGGGTTTCATCGCTTTTACCATGTCTTCTGTCACCAGGATGGGCGCTTTTCTCCCTGGTACTTGGGCTGTGGTAATTACTACATCAGAGTTTTTAACGTGTTCAGCTACTAATTCTTGGGTACGCTTTTTACTGTCTTCTGATATTTCTTTGGCGTAACCACCAGCAGCAACTGTTTCTTCTTCGAGTTTGACTTCGACAAATTTCGCCCCTAAGCTTTGCACTTCTTCTTTGACGGCTGGACGAATATCAAAGGCTTCTACTACTGCTCCTAGTCTACGGGCTGTAGCGATCGCCTGTAAACCCGCTACACCTGCTCCCATAATAAATATCTTAGCTGGGGCAATTGTACCCGCCGCAGTAGTCAACATTGGGAAATATTTTGGTAATGCCGCCGCCGCTAAAAGTACGGTTTTATACCCTGCCAAAGATGCTTGGGAAGATAAAGCATCCATACTTTGCGCTCTGGTAGTACGGGGAATTAATTCCATACTTAAAGCTGTAACTTGCCGATGTGCCAGTTTTTGCGCTATTTCAGGATTACCCAAGGGATTGAGGAAGCTAATTAAAACCGATCCCGTTTTTAGCAAATCAATTTCTGAACGTCCATCTTCTCTTTCTTGGGGAGGACTTACTTTGAGTAATATATCCGCTTCACTCCATAATGTCGCTGTATCGCTGATAATTTTTGCCCCTGCTGCTTCATAGTCAGCATCAGTGAAATATGCTTTTTCTCCTGCACCAGTTTCTACTAAAATCTCTAAACCTTGTTTGACTAACTTGGCTACGATGTCAGGAATTAATGACACCCTACGTTCACACACTTCAATTTCTTTAGCTACGGCTATTTTCATGAAATCTCCTAGAAATAAATACCTAATATCTGCTAACTATGGATGCACGTTACTTATTAACCCCGAAATAAGCAAGATTATCCATGAATTTTGATAATAGATTAAAAGAATGCAGAATGCAGAATTTAGAATTTAGAATTACATTTTGCAACGGGGATTTTACCCCGACGCAAAACCCGCTGCTTGTAGAAGCAGAGGACTTTAACCCCCAAAGGTAGATTAAACTTGGAATTTTGTCTTTTTCATTCTTCTTTGTCCTTACCAAGATAGTCTTTTCGGCTTGCAGTCATAATTTCAGATGGTTGCAAACTATTTTACTTCCTGCACATCTTATGTTGATTTCCTGATATATATCTATGTCTTCAGATTCTTTTCGGGATTGAGAAGTTTTGGTCTTGCTTTCTGCAATCTTGAAGTATTCATCAAATTTTGCCAGCTTGATATTTTCCCCATTAATTCTTAGTTATTTATCCGTTTATTCCTGTTGCTAAAAAATAGCATCAATTCTGAAAATATTGACGATTAATCGCCTTCAACGCAACATATTCGGATTTGAGATGGTGGATATGGGACACAAAAGTTTGTTTACAGCATTTCTTGGCGGCTACCGCAAGGCAGATGGTAAAGTTTGAGTCTAACTAATTTATCGCAATTTATCGTAATTTAACTAGCGATCGCTCAAAACTTATTTCAATTTTTATCAAAAAAATGTTAGATTTCTCAATATTTGTATATAATCTGAAACACAAACAAACTAAAAATCCATTTATTTCAGTCTTTGTTAGCTCAACAAACCCACACTATGCCTCATTTTCACCCAGTCAGGATAAAAAGGCACTTTTGCTGTTATTTATCGTCCATTATTTAGTCATAGAGTAGTAAAGTTTAGTTAATAATACTAACAAGACTGTTACTTAAGATTACCAACATCATATTTTCCAGAGGAAGTCTAACTATGAGACGTTTATTTTCTGCTTTAGCTGTAACTGGTTGCTTATTGACTAGCTTTCCAGCTATCAGTTGGGCGCAATCACAGGGTTTTACATTATTTAGCGGTGTTAAGTCAGAAAACCAGTTGCCCTTCCGGTTAGATTTTGAGGGGCAAAGACTGGGTACTGATAGATATAGACTCAGACTACCCGCTAAAAAAATGACCTTGGCAGTTGCCCAATTTGCCATTACTTACCCTAATTATTACAAAGGCACTTTTGATCCCAAAAATGTGGAAGTCAGAGTCAATGGTAAAAGCGTTCCCCTATCTGAAGTTAAATGGGATAAAGAAGGACGAGTGATTGAGATATTTCCCCAAGAACCAGTACCTGCTGGTACTGGGGTTGAGTTAGTGCTATCTAACGTGCAGAATCCCCCCTTTGGAGGAATTTTCTACTTCAACTGCCAAGTTCTCTCCCCTGGAGATTTACCAATGCTGCGTTATTTAGGGTCTTGGATTATCAGTATTTCTTAACAAGGGAACAGGGAACAGGTAAGAAAGAGGCAAAAGGCAAAAGGCAAAAGGCAGAAGAAATATAAATAATATTCTCCCCAATCCCCAATCCCCAATCCCCAGTCCCCAATCCCCAGTCCCCAGAAACTCTATCCAGAAATATGTTCCTATCGCCTGTAAAGTGGTAAGATAAGAGATTGTGACTTTTTATAAAAATCGCCTAAGAGGAGAACGGTATGCAAAGGACACTGGGCGGCACTTGCCGTAAGAGAAAGAGAACCTCTGGATTTCGTGCCAGAATGCGGACACCAGACGGCAGAAACGTGATCAGAGCCAGAAGAAAAAAAGGCCGTCATCGTTTGAGCGTTTAGGGTATATCCAGCAAATAGAGTAGCTGTGCCTTTGCCCAAAGCATATAGATTAAAATCCCGCAAGGATTTCCAGGCGGTTTTCCGGGAAGGAATTCGGTGTCATAGCTCTCATTTCATTTTGAGAGCTTTAAAACCGTCACCCGCAAAAAAACCTTTTTTGGATGCTGCTGTGACTACACAACCAAGCGACTGTGAAAATTTAGCCAGCACAAAAATTGGCATTTCCATCAGTACCAAAGTTAGTAAAAGAGCAGTAGTTCGCAACCGGATTAAAAGGAAAATTGCCGCCGCATTGTATCAATTCTTGCCTCACTTATCGACAGGATGGCGGTTGGTAGTGATTGTGAAGCCAAAGACAACAGAATCTGAGTGCGTCAGCCAACAATTTCTGCAAGAATTAGAGCAGTTGTTGGTAAAAGCTGAGGTCATAAATGGGCATTCGTGAAGAAATTTATTATGAAGGTGGTCCACACATTGGGGATTTGATTCTCAATGTATTGATTGGGTTCACATTGGTTGGTTTACCATTAACTGTTGGGGCAATTGTGAGAGCGTTATGGTTACGCTTCCGCATTACTGATCGACGACTTGGTGTAACGGGTGGATGGATGGGACGCGATCGCAATGACGTAATTTATTCAGAAATCGTCAAAGTCGTGAAAATTCCCCGTGCTTTTGGCTTATGGGGAGATATGGTAGTTACCCTCAAAAACGGTACTCGTTTAGAAATGAGGGCTGTTCCCAATTTTCGGGAAGTTTATGACTACATTAATGAAAAAGTCGCTGCTAAAAATCCCCAATATACTGCTGCTCAAAAGTAGGCAGGAGTCAGGAGTCAGGAGTCAGTAGTCAGAAGTCAGTAGTCAGTAGTCAGGAGTCAGGATAAAGAAGAAAGAAACATATTTATTCCCAGTCACCAGTCACCAGTCACCAGTCACCAGTCCCCATTGTGCGGCTATCCGTAGTCAATGACAGTCGCTAATAAATCACGATTTAGATAAATTAGATTTAGTTCAGTTTACCGAAAACCTGGGTTTGAGGTTGTCCGTCCTTCCAGGACGGCTTTTTGATACAATACTGGAAACAGGCAGGGCATTGTCTGTTGGGCGAGATAGTGTCAGACGGACTTGATCCGCAACTATTTTTTGAACCCAAAATCCTTGCCCTTTTAGGGCAGGGAGTATGTCAAAGTACCTTGGGTTGGATTTAGAATAATGGATTTTGGTATCGGGTTTCTCTCGAACAACGTAATGTTGCCAATCATAGACTTTTTCTATGGTTTTTTTCCTAGCTATGGATTGGCGATCGTTGCCTTGACATTGATAATCCGCTTTGCGCTCTATCCTCTGAGTGCTGGTTCGATTCGCAGTATGCGACGAATGCGGATTGTACAGCCATTGATGCAAAAGCGAATGGCGGAAGTCAAGGAGCGTTATAAGGATGATGCTCAAAAGCAGCAAGAGGAAATGGTCAATGTCCAAAAAGAATTTGGCAACCCCTTGGCAGGATGTTTGCCGCTGCTGTTACAAATGCCAGTCTTACTAGCACTATTTGCAACTTTGCGGGGTTCACCATTTGCGGGAGTTAACTATTCCGTTAACTTGCAAATCTTCCCCTCCGAACAAATCGAACAAATTCAGCCCCAAGCCTTTGCAACTCCCCCGCAAAATATTTATATTGCTGATGGGGAACACACAAAAATTACTGCTATTCTTCCCAGTGGTAACAAATTGGCTGTGGGAGAAAAAACTAAGATTCAATATCAAACAGTAGAAGGTAAACCCTTTGATTCGCTCTTAGCAGCACATCCAGAAACGAAGTTAACCCCAGAATGGAAAATTACCAAAGGGGAAGAACGGGTCAAAATTGATGCTGATGGCAATATAGAAGCCTTACAGCCTGGAGATGTGACAATTCAAGGCTCAATTCCTGGACTGGCAGCAGATAAAGGATTTCTGTTTATTGATGCTTTAGGTAGGGTAGGCGCACAAGATCCTGATGGCACAATCCACTGGGATATTGTGGCCATGATTGTCTTCTTTGGGATCAGTCTTTATGTGAGCCAATTGCTGTCTGGTCAAAATTCCAGCGGTGGCAATCCCCAACAGGATACAGTTAACAAAATTACCCCAGTAATCTTTTCGGGGATGTTTTTGTTTTTCCCTCTACCAGCTGGTGTACTGATGTACATGGTAATTGGTAACGTTTTCCAAACCCTGCAAACCTACATTCTTTCCCGCGAACCTCTATCGGAGGAATTGCAAAAGTTGGTAGCTATTCAGGAGCAGGAAAAAGAGGCAGCAACGGCAGAAGTAAAGACTTTGCCCTTTGAGCCAAAAAGTTCTAAGAAAAAGGCTACAGGCTGATTATGAGTGACATTTTGATGCAGCGTGGTGAAGAATGGTTAACACAATTGCTGCAACTCACTGGTGTTTCCACTGGTGTTAAGGGTAATTTAGGGGCTGCTCCAGCAATTGGGGCAGACTCTCAAGAACCAGATAGCTATTGGTTGATAATTGATGAAACGAATTTGATGCCAGAACAAATCAAGGTTTTGATTGGTGCTGGTGGTTCTGTGCTAGATGCGATGCAGTATTTAGCAAATTCGGTACTGAATGTGCATCAACCAGAGCATGAGCAGACATCTTATACCATTGAGTTGAATGGCTACCGCGTTAGACGACAAGCAGAAATTAATGCTTTAGCAAAAACAGCGGCTCAAGAAGTGCGTTTTTCTGGACGAGAGGTGGAAATTAGATCTCTGAGTTCGGCTGAACGGCGACAAGTTCACAGCTTTTTGCAGGATTTTCCTGATTTAGAAACCTTTAGCCGTGGGAAAGAACCCCATCGTAATTTGGTGGTTCGTCCTGCTACTGAACCACCAACAGATCCTGGTTATTAGAGATAAAAACAAAAACGTAGTATCAGCATTTTTGCTGGTCATCAACCATAATTTTGCGTGAGGATGTCTCACAAATCATAATGGACGCTATTTTTATTCCGCAGCTAACTAAAGCCCCGGAGCGAATAGAGGAAATTCAAGTTAATGAGTCTCTGCCTGGTCTGGAAACTTTAACCCCAGTGCGTGGAACTATCCGTGTCCAGCATCAGGGTAATTATTTAGAAGTTTACGGTCAGGCAGAAACAATTATTACTTGTACCTGTAACCGCTGTTTGCAACAATATAATCAACGTTTGGCTGTTAATACTAAAGAAGTTATTTGGTTAGATGCAAAGGCTAATCAGGCTGATGACTTGCCTTTGGAAAGGGAAGTGGCTGTAGAAGATTTGGTAGAAACTGTGCCTCCTGATGGTTATTTTTATCCTAGTGAATGGCTGTATGAGCAGATGTGTTTAGCTATTCCTCAGCGGCAATTGTGCGATCGCAATTGTCCTGGTATTTTGGATGCTGTTGCTGGTAGTTCTGAGGAGATTGTTGATAGTCGTTGGTCTGCTTTGCAAAGTTTGAAAAAGCAACTTCCTGAATAGTATTTTTAAAGGGTTTGAAATGCTGGATTATTCCTCATTTCTAACCTATGTATTCAGTTTTTTTATAGATTATTCTCTTGATTAAAATATTATCTGATTTCATAATTAGGATTATATTCTTATATTGATTCTAGAGTATATTCTGGTTCATTTTCTGCATAACATTGATTTAAGTTATTTAAATAAAAATTTTCCCAATCTTCTCTTTCTTCTATATCAGATTCTAAAACAATAGGAATAATAAATACTTTTGTTCCTTCTGGGATAGATACGGGATTTACTAATTCTATTTTCCCGTCTTTAACAATTGCTAAATGTCCTGATGTCATTATGTTAGCTCCTTGTTTTTCTGTATTTTAGCATTATTACTTGTCTGTAACATACGCAAATATTGTAATTGTACTATTACTTTCACTATACTATAGTAGTATAATTATAACAGAATAAACTTATCAATCAAACAAAATGGCAACAGGAATACCTACCAAAAACGGACGTAATCAGAAACAAAATATAACATCATTCCGCATTGAGTATGAAGGTAAAACACCTATAGAAGATATATTTAAAATTCAGCCAGCCAAATTAAATCATGTAATTAGTGTTGATAGAGAACCTAGAAATAAATTAATATATGGTGATAACTTAAACGTCCTAATCACATTATTAAATGATGAGAATGTTAACAGAAAAGTTAACCTAGCTTATATTGATCCACCTTATGCAACAGGTAGTAGTTTTGAATCTCGTAGTAGAAATCATGCTTATCACGATCACATGGGAGGTGCAGAATATTTAGAATTTTTGCGGCAACGTCTAATTTTAATCAGAGAACTTTTATCAGAAACAGGTTCTATTTATGTACATCTAGATGAAAACATGGCTTTTGCTGTGAAAATTATCATGGATGAAATTTTTGGCGTGAAAAACTTTCGTAATTGGATTACTAGAAAAAAATGCAACCCTAAAAACTACACCCGCAAACAATATGGCAATATTTCCGATTATATTCTTTTCTATACGAAAACAGATAATTGTGTTTGGAATCAACCTTTTGAAAATTGGACAGAAGAAGCTATTAAAAAAGAATATCAATATGTAGAAGAAGAGACAGGAAGACTATATAAAAAAGTTCCTATTCATGCTCCAGGAGTGAGAAAAGGAGCGACAGGTCAACCTTGGAAGGGTATGTTACCACCGCCTGGTAAACATTGGCAATATACACCAGAAACCTTAGATGAAATGGATGCAAGAGGTGATATATATTGGTCTGCAAATGGTAATCCTAGAAGAAAAGTATATTTAGATAATAGTCAAGGTATTTCTATTCAAGATATTTGGCTGGATTTTAAAGATGCACACAATCAAAATATTAAAATTACTGGTTATCCAACAGAAAAAAATGCAGCTTTGATGAAACGAATAATTATGGCTTCGTCAAATCCTGAAGATGTAGTTTTAGATGCTTTTGCAGGAAGCGGAACTACTTTAGCTGTAGCTGAAGAATTAGGGAGAAAATGGATAGGTATTGATAATTCTCCATTATCTATTGATACAATCATTAAACGTTTAGTTAATGGTAGTGAAGCAATGGGTGACTTTGTTAATGGTAAAAATGGTAATAATCAATATAAACAAATTAGCTTAATTGAAGTCAATAGAATTTTGAAAACAGGCTTAGATTTATATATTGAAGAAGCACCAAATTTAGAATTAATTTCTGAACAAACCATCAAAGATTGGAATAGAAAACTTAACTCTCTAACCAATCTTTTGTAAATCTATCATCTAACATTTTCAAAGTACAAACCATGACTTTACCTTGTCCATATTGTTCCAGGTTAGCGTAATCATCCCACATAGAACCGAGAAGTAAACCAGGTCCATCATTGAGCATCAAGACTTTTAATGGTAAATTGTAAGTTTGAGCATAATTAAGGATTTGGATAATTTTATCTCGATTTCCACCAGTTCTATCATCTTCCTGAGAACCTCCCCTATCGGAGTCATAACGAGCAAATCCAACTACTAAAGGAGTACCATCTAAGCGAGATATCAAAATATCCGCAGGTGTTTTATTTTGCCAGTTATCTAATACTTCATTTAGCATCACATCTCTACCAGCGCGAACAGGACCACGAATTAAATAATCCTGACTAAATGTTTTGTTAAACCATAAGAAAAAACTCTCTGTTAAATCATAACCTTTTTGTCCTCGTGTACTTTGTTCCAAAAGTATTGCCATGAGAGTTTCATCAGGTATAGGACGACTATTTAAATTTTGTTTAACTTGTTCTAGGGGACGAAATCTATAACCAAAATCTCTAATAATATCAGGTATTTTGCTTTTCCTCTTGGTCATTTCTACAGATGTATCTGGAGAAACGTATCTGCGAAAAACTCTAAGTAGTTGAATTCGCAAAGGATCAGGCTCTTTTGTAATAATCTCCAGTAAATTTTCAGAACTTTGAGCTTGTTCCACAACTTCTATAAAACGCAATAACACATTCTCATAGAGAATTTTTGCTTCATCCAAAGAATCTGGATAGAAAGGAGAATCAAATATAGTAATCCACTGAGATGCTGTTGCTTTGTAACTAGCAAAGGTAGTCAAAATAATTTCCTTGTTTTGATGAATGACACAAGTGATTAATATAACCAGTTCTCCCATTCTTGTCTAGATGTTGATTAAAAGCCAGATATCCAGCGATCGCTCTCCTCCTCCTTTGCGTCTTTGCGTCTTTGCGTGAGAGAAAGCCCCTCTTTCTTCGCTTCCTTCGTCCCTTCGTGGTTCATTACCTTAAAAATAGGAAAATAACAAAAACCACCAAACAACTACCTTATGAACTTCCGAGACGAATTTAAACTCCTCCTCCGCGCCCGCTACCCGCTGATTTATATCCCCACCTACGAAGAAGAACGGGTAGAAGCCGCTATCCGCGAAGAAGCCACAAACCAAGGAAACCGCCCCGTTTATACCTGGGATTTTGTCGATGGTTATCAAGGAAACCCCAATGATGTCGGGTTTGGAAAACGCAACCCCTTACAAGCATTGGAATTTATCGAAAAATTACCCGCTTCAGCCCCAGCAGTCTTAATTCTCCGGGATTATCACCGCTTTTTAGATGATGTGGCAATTTCTCGCAAACTCCGCAACTTAGCCCGACTCCTCAAATCCCAACCCAAAAATATTGTTTTATTATCACCACGCATCGCTATTCCCGACGACTTAATGGAAGTGTTGACGGTGGTGGAATTTCCTTTACCCGCAGCACCAGAAATTAAAACCGAGGTAGAACGGTTATTACAAGCCACAGGTAATTCTCCATCTGGTAAATTTCTCGATGACTTGGTGCGTTCTTGTCAAGGTTTATCTATGGAAAGGATACGCCGAGTTTTGGCCAGGGCGATCGCATCCCACGGAGAATTGCAACCAGAGGATGTGGATTTAGTTTTGGAGGAAAAACGCCAAACTATCCGCCAAACGCAAATCCTGGACTTTTATCCCGCCACTGAGCAAATTTCTGATATAGGAGGACTTGATAACCTCAAAGATTGGTTAATCCGTCGGGGTGGTTCATTCACAGAACGAGCGCGACAGTACGGATTACCGCACCCTCGTGGTTTAATGTTGGTGGGTATTCAGGGAACTGGTAAATCTTTAACAGCAAAAGCGATCGCCCATCATTGGCATTTACCCCTATTACGCTTAGATGTAGGGCGGTTATTTGGGGGTTTAGTCGGCGAATCGGAATCCCGCACCCGGCAAATGATTCAAGTTGCTGAAGCCCTTGCACCGTGTATATTGTGGATTGATGAAATTGATAAAGCTTTTTCTGGGTTGGGTAGTAAAGGTGATGCGGGAACAACTAGCCGGGTATTTGGGACATTTATCACCTGGTTAGCGGAAAAAACTTCCCCTGTGTTTGTTGTTTCTACCGCTAACGATATCCAAGCCTTACCGCCGGAAATGTTGCGTAAAGGTCGATTTGATGAAATTTTCTTTGTCGGTTTACCTAGCCAAGAAGAGAGAAAAGCCATTTTTAACGTCCATTTATCCAGATTGCGTCCCCACAATTTGAAAAGCTATGAAATCGAGAGATTAGCTTATGAAACCCCTGATTTTTCTGGCGCAGAGATTGAACAAACCTTAATTGAAGCGATGCACATTGGTTTTAGCCAAAACCGTGATTTTACCACTGATGATATTTTAGAAGCCGCTAGTCAAATCATACCTTTGGCGCGAACTGCGGTAGAACAGATTCAAAAACTGCAAGAATGGGCTGCTGCGGGTAGGGCGCGTTTGGCTTCTAAGCATAGTTCTTTGAGTGAACGCATTCAACGCCAAATGTAATAATAATTTAGTCAAAATTATTTAATCAATAGTTCATAGTTGAATGATCAATTACTATGGACTATTGATAAAACAGGGACTAGGGATTGGGGATTGGGGACTGGGGACTGGGGACTGGGGACTGGGTAATCAATTTACTTTTACCAATCACCAATCACCAATTACCAATCACCAATTACCAATCACCAATTACCAATCACCAATCACCAATTACCACTAACTAAAGGATATAAATATGCTTTCTGGCTTGCTTAAACTTATACTTGGTTTTTTATTAGCGATCGCAGTTTTATTAGGTAGCGGAGTGACAATAGCTCTTTATTTTGTCAATCGTACTGCTGTACCTCCAGCAAAACCCACTTATGCTAATGATAATCCCAAACCCAAACCTGACAAACCAAAAGTCACTCAAGCTAAAGCCACATCAAACCCTAAAGCTTCATCCACACCAAAACCTACTCCCACTGAATCACCTCAGTCATTACCACCAGGTGCTTACCAAGCTACAGTAACTTGGCCTCAAGGCTTAAGTGTGCGAGATCGACCAAGTTTGGATGCTAAAAGTGTTAGTGGGGTTGCTGCTAATCAAAAAGTAATTATTTTAGAAGAAAGCCAAGATAAAAACTGGCAAAAGATCCGTGTTGAAGGTAGCGATCAAGAGGGTTGGGTAAAAGCAGGTAATACTAAAAAAGTTGAACAATAAATAGACTTTTTTAAGAAGTTGAGGATTGTCAGCAATTAGCTGAACTTGACGTTATGGATAACCTTTATACAGCAATCGTTCATTCCTAGATCCCCGACTTCTAAGATCAATTTATCATTTATGGACACAATAAACAAAAGAAGTCGGGGCTCTTATCGCCTCACCTGAATTCTTACTGGACAAATATCCTCAAGCTATGATAAAGAAATGGTGTCACCATAATTATTATAAGCAACTAAATAAGAGTTATAAGGTTGATATACCATCAGCATCCTCGTAGCTTCTTCTGTTGAAAGTGGATGACTAAAAAGATACCCTTGCATAACTTCACATTTGAGAATTCGCAATAAATTAAATTGTTCTTCAGTTTCTACTCCTTCTGCAACTACTGTTAAATTCAATCCATGTGCTAAGGCAATTATTGCTGTTGTAATAGCTGTATGATTATCATCATTAGCAATATCACGCACAAAAGACTGATCAATTTTTAAGGAATGAATGGGAAAGTCTTTTAAATAACTTAGAGAAGAATATCCTGTTCCAAAGTCGTCTATTGATATAGTGACTCCTATCTTACCTAAGTCTTTTAAAATCCTGCTAGTCAATTCCACATCTTGCATAGCGACAGTTTCAGTAATTTCTAATTCTAAATATTTGGGTTCTAATTTAGTTTCTGATAGTACCTGTTTTACCATACTCACTACGTCGAGGTGCTGGAACTGTCTACTTGATAGATTTACTGCTACTGATAAAGATGGTAAATTTAAAGTTTCTTGCCAAAGTTTGTTTTGTAAACAGGCAGTTTTTAAAACCCATTCAGAAATTGGTAAAATTAATCCAGTTTCTTCAGCAATAGGAATAAAAGTTGCTGGTGGAATTATACCTAGTTCTGGATGTTGCCAGCGCAGCAGAGCTTCCATTTTAGTGATTTCACCAGTAAAACTATTTACTTGTGGTTGATAATAAACTTTAAATTCTTGTCGTTCTAAAGCATTATGTAAGCTATTTTCTAAAGTAAACAATTCTGTAGTTTGGGAATTAATAGCTGGGTGATATATTTGGTAGTTATTACGTCCCTGTAATTTTACCTGCGATAATGCGGCCTCAGCATTTCTAATCAAAGTTACAGCATCTTTTCCATGTTGAGGATACAAAGCAATACCAATACTAGGGCTAATATTTAAGTGGTTATTATCTATTATAAACCCTTTTTTAAAGGCGGCAAATAGACTTTCCTGGATCAGATTCACATCCTCGCTATCACTAATTTCCGTTAAGATAATTGTGAACTCATCTCCTCCCCAACGCGCAATTATATCACCAGGACGTAGACATTGCCTAATCCTTTGAGCAACCATTTTTAATAATTGATCACCAATACTATGGCCTAGACTGTCATTAATTTTTCTGAATCGGTCTAAATCTAAAAAACATACTGCTAGACTAGGACGGGATTTTTCTAAAGATGCAATCAGTAAATTATTGAACAATACCCTATTGGGTAAATTAGTCAAAATGTCATGTAAGGCTTGATACTTAATTTTAGTTAATGCTAAATTTTCAGTAGTAATATCCCGAAAACTCCAAACTATACCGAAAAATTTTTCGCCAATTTGTTGGCGTTGAAAATAAGCATTAAACACCCTGCCATCTTTAAAAAATATGGTTTCATTGATTTCATTAATTGGAATATCTCTATTCTGATTTAATGTCCTAAATATTGATAAATAATAGCGAGGATTTTCTAGTTTTTTGATGGCACTTATCAGAACTTTTCTGTAATTTTCTGATGTCAATAATAATTCATTAATCCCCCACATCTGGAGAAAGTTTTGATTAAAATCGACAATCTCATCTAGACTATCCAATATTAAAATAGCGTCTTTAGTAGATTCTAGAGTTGCTTTTTGTAAAAATAATAATTTCTCTAATTCTGTTTCTATCTGTTGGCGGTTAGACCTTTCTATTTGTAATTGATTTTCTAAACAATCTTCATATTCATTGCCCAAGTTACGATTTTTGAAATGATTTTTTGAAATTTTATTACTTAAATTCGGTACTAGGAAATTAAAAATCAACCAGGCAATTAATTGAATTTCTAAGCCGATGAATATCCCGAATATTAAAATTTTCATATTAGTTTTTGTTTTAGTAGAGTGCTTTTGTTATTTTTTTGATTATTCATATATTGTGATTAAAAAAATTGGTAAATTTTATTACAGTAGATCGAGACCTAAATTTGCATATTAGCGTAATTTTTGATCAATAAGACTATATACTTCACAAAAATTTCATAATTAAATTGCCAAGCAGACTATATACTGACTGGCTAAGTAAATTTAGCAATTAATCATACTACATGGCGTGACGGCAACTAATGACATAGATCACAAACAATGAATTTTCAAAAGTCAAAGCCAGTATTAAATTGACAAAGATATCTGCGAACCGTGTTGACTTTTATTCACTTCTATCCGCGCTTGAAATGCTTCTTTTAGGTGGGGGATATGGGTGACAGTGAGGATACAAGCAAAATCAGCCGCGATCGCATTAATGGCTGCAATCAAGCGATCGCATCCTTCTGTATCTTGTGTACCAAAGCCTTCATCAATAATTAACAACTGCAATGCAGCACCAGCACGTTGCGCTAACAATTTCGCCAACGCTAACCGAATCGCAAAGTTAATCCTAAAAGCTTCTCCCCCAGAATAAGTTTCATAAGCTCGCGTCCCCCGTGCGTCAGCAATTAAAATCTCTAAAGTATCAATTAATTTAGTATTTTTCCTAGCTGACCTCCCACTCCTTCCTGCTTTTTGAGTAACGAATTGTACGTGTAATTGATTTGCACTCAACCGTGAAAGTAGTAAATTTGTCTCAGCTTCTAGTTGGGGTAACACATTTTCAATCATCAAAGCTTGGATACCATTTTTACCAAAAGCTTGCGTTAATTCCTGATAAACACGCTGTTGCTGGTGACAATATTTTAATTGTTCTTGTTCTTGTTCATACTGTTTTTGCAGCATTTCTAACTGATGTACTCGTTGTTCCAAACGCCCCAAATGAGCTATTTTTTCATCAAGTTCTCGTCTACGATTTGCTATTTGCTGCTCTAAAGTATTAATTTGCTCAATTGGATTAGCAGCAGATTTTAACTGCTCTACAATGCTATCAATTTGACTAGTCAGTTTTTGCTGATCTGCTAATCTGCCATTATAAGAGATTGTTAAATCTTCTAATCTTTTCTGAAGTTGGGGATATTGCTGTTGAGCAGATAACAATTGTTGATAACGTAAATGCCAAGATTGAAACTCTCTGACACCCTGGCGAATATTATTGTGTTGTTCAGAACTGTAAGCAATTTCCTTGATTTGCTGTTCCAGAGAGATTATTTGTTGAGCTATGTCTGAATCTACTTGTTCTGATTGAATTTTGGCTTTAAATTCGGTAATACTAGCTTGTAATTCTGGTTTTCTCACTGCTAGTTGAGCTTGTTTTTTATGAGCATCTTTAATCTGTGCTTGTTTAATTTCTGCCCAACGCCAACGTTCTACTTCACTTCTAGTTAAAGCATGATCTTCTTCATTATAATTGAGTTCTTTTAAATATTGGTCTAACTGCTGGAGTTCAGCTTGTTGTTTAGGTGCATATTCACCTTGCAAAGAAAGCTCTAAATTATGTTTTTCTGCTGCAATTTGTTGGAGTTGGGTTTGAGTATCTGTAGTTGCTTGTAACTGAGCAGCTAATTCTCCCCTTTTTTCCCGTAAAGTATCATAACCAGATAATTGTTGGTTTATTTCTCGGTATTCTTGCCTAAGTACCTGAATTTCTCGATCTGAAACCGCCATTTGTTCCCGCACTACCCAAAATTGTCCTTGAGTATCTTCATATTCAAGCTGGGTTTTTTGGATAACTCGACTCCAATGATGCTCATCTAGAGGACGTTCACACAAGGGACACAAAGCATCGGGATTTTGGAGCATTTGGATTTTTTGCTCTAGTTCTCCCAGCAATTTCTCATATTCTTTTTGCTGCGTTTGTAAACGTTCTATAAAGTGCCTTCTTTCCTGTCCTTTTTCCTGTACCCGTTGCAAATAAACACGTTTTTTATCCAATTCTTCAATCTGAATACCCACATCGATCACAGCTTGTTGTAATTGAGGTTGGCGACGATTTTGGCTTTGGAGTTGATTTTCTGTAGCTTGTAACTGTTCCAGCCTTGCTACTAAACTGGCATGAGTGCGATCTAATTGACTTTGTAAATTTGCCCGTTGTTGTAATAAAGGATTCACTTGCATTTGCAACTGATCCAAATGATTGAGATGATTGCGAGCCGTAGCTAATTGAGCTAAAGCGGGTTCTACCTCCGCAGATTTAGCGAGAATTTGCTGGAGTTCCCGTTCTTGTTGTTCTAAAGCTTCTAATTGAGCTTCTGCTTGTTGGAGTTGACGTTCAAGTGATTGAATTTGTTTAGTTAGCTGTTGTTGCTGTTGTTGGCGTAAGCTAATCGCGCGGGTATGTTGTTCAAATTTAACAGCAAAAGCTTCTTCTTGAGATTGCAGACTTTGATATTGAGCGTATCCATCTGTAATTTGTGTTTCTTGATTTAAAATAGCTTCTAAATCAGTTAATTGGGATTTGACAGCTAACTGTTCTTGATGTAGGCGATCGCAATCTTGACCCAGATTTTGATATTGTTGTTTGACAAAATGCAATTTTTCTTCTAAATTTTGGCGTTGATGCCGAACAACTTGCAAACTTTGTAATTGAACATTATCAACAGCTTGCTGCTGTTGGAGTTGATTTAATTGCACTTCTAAACCTGCGCGTTCAGCTTTAGTTGCTTCCCGTTGTTGGAGTTGAGATTTGATATTATCCAAAGAACGTTCTAACTCTTCTGCCCGTCCTTTATACTGTTTAGAATTGTCCTTAGCTCGTTCTTCTAATTGATCATATTGATTGAGTTTTAACAACTCCGCTAAAATTTCCTTGCGTTCCGTGGGACGCTTAAGCATAAATTCATCCGCTCGACCTTGACGCAGGTAAGCAGAATTAATAAAAGTCTCATAATCCAGTTTGATATGTTGTAAAATCACATCCTGAGTTGCGCGTATCCCTTTACCAGTCAGAGGACGAAAGCCAGCAGGAGTTTCAATTTGAAATTCCAGGACACTAGTTGCACCCCGGACACGAGTACGAATCACCCGATATTTTTGTTGATTATTGTAGAAAGTAAAATCAACCCTGACTTCCTTCGCGCCAGAATAAATGACATCATCTTCAATTGTCGCCCGGCTTTCACCCCAAATAGCCCAAGTGATAGCTTCCAAAAGAGAAGATTTACCAGCACCATTAGAACCACAAATACACGCCGTATGCAAACCGCCAAAATCTAAAGTTGCATCACGGTAACTAAGAAAATTTTTGAGGATAAGTTGAAATGGGATCATTCAGGCTATAGCGCCATATCTAGAATTTTTATAATTAACAGTACAGATGCACTTTATTGTTAGTTTAGCTATCTAGATATCAGCTTTCTAGTCTTGAAGACATCAATTTTACAAAAATTTACAATTAAGTCATGGAAATAACAGCCCCTTGGCATCCCTATTACCCGCTCTATATCGCTTGCTGTCTAAGTCTTGGGCTTTTTTGACCCAATTGGGATGATCCTATGGAAAAGAGAACAGGGAATAGGGAAAAAGCTGAGTTACATATTACATTCAGCATCTACCACTGAATACTTAATCGCTAAATCCTAAATGTATACGTCAAATTAAAGATGTAAAAACGATTTTTTGGTGTTAAATGTTGAGTATTGCTGAAATTTGTTAAATTATAGCCACAGCAAAAATTATCCGCTGTCATTAATAGATTAATGTAGGAGTGAACGTGAATATTATGTCTCTAAGTAAAAATCTTTTTTGTTTACCAAGTCTAGCAGCCCTGACAATTTTAGGTAGCAGCCTGTCTGCAACTGCTCAGACAACCCAGTCTGATACCGCTGTTACGCCTGAAAACCAGGAAAGCACAGAAATCAGCACCACAACTGTAGCTGAAGTCCCACAGTTTCCTAACATCGCCACCCAAACAACCCGTAATCGGACAATCACACCCTTTCCAGGGACAGTGGCTACCTCATCAACAAGCCTAACTTCTGATGAAAATACAAAATCTCCTTCCCAACCATCTGCGGCTCAAATATCACAGCCCAATCAAATAGCACAATCCGATATTGATCTTGGTAGACCTACCCGTGGCGGTAGCAGCTATATTGGTGCTGGTGGAAACATCGGTTTAAGTGGTGGAGATTCATCTTTAGCTGATGGTAACTTCACAGTCATCAGCAAAATTGGTTTCACCAGGTCCTTATCTGTCAGACCATCAA
Organism: Anabaena sp. UHCC 0451; assembly: GCF_034931405.1. Lineage (NCBI taxonomy): Bacteria > Bacillati > Cyanobacteriota > Cyanophyceae > Nostocales > Nostocaceae > Anabaena > Anabaena sp. UHCC 0451. The sequence goes on from NZ_JAYGHA010000014.1 coordinate 144,653, forward strand.
TAATATTAGGGGATAATACGACATTTCTCATTCCCCTTACCTATGATTTCTCTTTTCAGCAGGTAGGAGATCCATTTACTGAACGCTTACCCATTGCTCCCTATGTGGGAGTCGGTGCAGCTATTCAAACAGGTGATAACTCTGAAACTGCTGTTATGGTGACAGGTGGTATTGATGTACCTCTCAATAATAGATTCACTGCTACAGCTGCTGTAAATGCTGGATTTTTTAATCAAACTGATATCGGTTTATTAGTTGGTGTTGGTTACAACTTTAGTGGATTTTAGAGAATTTACAAAAAAAGGGAACAGGGAACAGGGAACAGGGAACAGGGAACAGGGAACAGGGAACAGGGAACAGGGAACAGGGAACAGATAAAAAACTTTATTTGCTGAGTTGAGAGCTTCAGTCAAAAAAATGTTTTTTGACGGAAAGTGGCAAGAAAAAACAGTGTCATTATTTCAAGCTCATGTTTTTAAACAGAAGTTTTATCTGTTCCCTCTAAATTAACTAATTGAAGAGTTATGAATGACCCAATCACTCATAACTCTTTTTTCTATAACCTGCTTTAATCTTCACCTATGAAGTGTCAGCAGTTGTCCATAGAT
>NZ_JAYGHA010000015.1:0-36025 GCF_034931405.1 Anabaena sp. UHCC 0451
CCCTTTTCTTAGTTGTTTCATTCTACTAATTGCTTCTTGAATTGATTTTTTAGTAGTAATTTTTCCCCAAGCGTTATGTTTAATTGTGGTAGTTTCTTTATTATCTAATGGTTGGACAACTACCAATACTTCTACAGATTTATCTTTAAAATTTGTATGGGTTTGGATTTTTAATATACCATCTGTGCCGATATGTGCCAGCAATTTCATTGTTTCCATTTTTAACCACCATTTTTAGGTACAGGTTGCCAATTTCCCTATTTATTCATATTTATATTACTACTTAAATTAAAACCTCAACTTCTTGGGCGATACTTGTAGGTTGGGGAATTGGTAAACCTGACTCTATTAAACCTTCTATATGAAATTCTATGGCTTCAACAATCATTTGTTGAACTTCTGCTAATGTTTCAGCCACAGCTATACAACCGGGTAAGTCGGGAACATAAGCACCATAACTGGTATTTCCTTTTTCAATTACTACTGTATAACGCATTATTCTTATTCCAATTGTGTTTATCTCCAAATACTTTTTATTGTACCAATGGGTACATCAATATTAGGTTTACCGGAAACTGTAACAGTACCAATTTTATCAGGATGTTTAAACTGTCGGTGACTTCCTCTGGTTCTTGCTAAATACCAACCATCAGCTTCTAGTCGCTGAATCACAACTTTTACTTTCATATTAACATCTATCTGTAGAGGTGAAATTTATGTTATAAATTTTCTCATCTTTTATAATCTCTATTTTACTCCTCATCATCATGCAAATTAGAAATATAAGCCGGAAGTTTCCCAAAACTGATTCTTTCTACATATTTAATGGTACGATGTTCCTCTAATGATGTTTGAATTAAGGTATTTATTAACAACCGAAATTTATTAACATCTGCTTGAGATGGTGATTTTAATTGTGCAGCTAATAAACTGGAAATTTGCAAAATAAATTGCATATTAGGTAAGTTAGTTTCCGTTTGTTCAATAATTTCATATTTTTTATTAAGACAATATTCATTACCTACATGAGAATAATCAGCGAGTGTTTTTAATAGTTCTGGTTTCCAATTAATAATTACTTGTTTAATTCCTGGGATTCTATTTAATAAAACAGCGATGATTTTCGGTAAATTAGGAATGAAATCACCGATATTTCTAAATCTATAGATAGGAGTATCAAGAATTAATTCTATTGTGCTAACTGGTGGTGCGCCAAATGTATAGGTTTCTAAAGTATAAGGTGCAATAGGTTTTAATTCGGTTTCACTAATTCGTTTAGTAATTAATGTAGCCGCAGCACCGCCTAAACTATGTCCAGTGACGAAAATATTTTTGTTGGCGTTTTCTTCTATTTGGATAAAGTCTTGTAATTGTTGCCAGAAACTTTTAACATAAAGATTAAAACCGGAGTGAATTGCTTCTGAATTGGGGAATGCTAGTAAGTTAAAGAAGTAATCATCTAATCTTTCTGTACCTCTAATAGCAATGACAATATCATTTTCTGTGGATAGGAGTAAACCACAACAAACTAATTCATCGGTATCGCTTAAAGGACGTGGTGCTGAGATAAATTCTATGGTTTGATATGGTGGAAAAAATGATGGAGAACCTGTTTTTAGGATATCGCTAACTATATCATTTCCTTGTTTATAGGCGACGTAAGCGAGTTGAGAAATACAAGCCATTTCTAGGGTGCGTTGTCTGTCGGTTGATGTTTTCATGTTGGTTAAAGAGGTAAAATTTTGATTTTATTTGTGCAAAATAGATATAGTAGCCAGATATATTGTATAATAAATTATGTAGCTCGCTGATAAAATATGCAAGATACCCTAACCATTATTATTACTCCAGAACTGAAAGCAGCACTTTTAGAAATTACTCAAACTGAAGGTATATCTGCTGATAGTTTAGTTGGTAAAGCTATTGAGGACTACATCTTTACACACAAATTCCGCGCATTGCGTTCTTACTTAATGCAAAAGAATGAAACAGTTTACACAGATGAGGAAATTTTTGAGATAATTTCATGAAGCTAGTTATAGATACTAATAATTAATAAAATTTGTAACACCATGTTTTGAAAATATGAATAAACAATATAGAATATATTTAGATGTTTGTTGTATTAATCGTCCTTTTGATGACCAAACTCAATGGCGAATTAGGTTAGAAACTGAAGCAATTTTAGAAATTATCAATCATTGTCTATCTGGAAAATGGCAATTAGTCAGTAGTACAGCTTTAGAATTAGAAATTGCCAGAACTCCAGATATAAACAGGAGAGAACAAGTACAAAAAGTCTTAACAATAGCTCATGATAAGATTTTAGTTACAGAAGAAATTACTCGAAGAGCGATAGAATTAACAACATTTAATATTAAAAAATTTGATGCTTTTCATCTGGCTTGTGCTGAAAATAACGCTGATATTTTCTTAACTACTGATAGCCGTCTATTGTCAAAATCATTAAGCTATAAGGATAATATAAATATAATAGTTGCTAATCCAATGATCTGGTTAGCAGAAGCTACTAATAATATTGTACAAGGAGGAGAAAATGACCCCAATTGAACTATACAGAAAAGGATTTAAAGCTCTTGTAGATGCTTTAGGATATGTTGATGCTATCAGGTTTATTCGTCAATTTGATAATGGTAGTGGAGACTATACAGAAGAACGTCATCAATGGTTAGATAATGTAACAATGGATGAAATACTAGCAGATATTAAGAAACATCAAGAAACTATCTAGGGGGGGAAAGATAAATAGGTTTTAATTTTTGATTCTTTAACCCAGGAGATTGTTTTATGGAAAGAATAAATTACTCGCAAATTATTCAAGATATTTTAAGCAATCATTCCAGAAATGATATAGCTAACGGTACAGAAATTCAATTGCTTTTTGATACCCAACGTCATCATTATCAAGTATTAAATATTGGTTGGAAACAACAAATCAGAACCTATGGTGTGATTATTCATGTTGATATTAAAGATGATAAAATCTGGATACAAAGAGATGGTACAGAAGTTGGTATTGCTAATGAATTAATAGCTGTTGGTGTCCCTAAAGAAGATATTGTTTTAGGATTTCATGCTCCTTATAAGCGGCAATTTACAGGTTTTGCAGTGGGATAATAAATAATTAGTGTACCAATGGGTACGTCAAGATTGGGTTTACCGGAAATTGTAACTGTATCAGGCTTATATTGACGTATTACCTTGAAAATAGTAATATTTATCATGTAAATAGTAATACACACTTGTAAGCAGTAAATTTTATGTCAGCAGAATTTCCTACCCCAGACAGCTTATGGATTATTACTGAAGAAGTGGCAGAAACCTCAACGACGACTATTAGCGGTGCTAGAAGTAGTGGTGATACAGGTGGATTATTGGGAAGTAAGACTACTGAGGAACAAATAATAGTCACTAAAGAAAAGGACAAAGTAGTAATTACGAGACGTAAAGTTGAAGTCACAAAACTCAAGCAGGAAATGAGAGGATTTATACAAGCGATGCGAGAATGCTTAGATGAAGCCGATACTGATGATTCAAAAATTCGCTTAGATGAAGTGGAAGTTTCTGTAGAAGTCAATGGAGAAGGACAACTGAGTTTATTCGGAACAGGAGGAAAAGTAGGTGGTAAAGGTAGTCTGACTTTTAAATTCAAGCGACAATCGTAGATTAAAATGGGTAAGAATTGGGCAATTAGTATCGGTATTAATCAATACGACAACCTGCAACCCCTAAACTTTGCTAAACGGGATGCAGAAGCAATGGCCGCTTGGTTTCGGGAAGAAGCGAAATTTGATCAGGTGTTTTTATTTACAGAAGACTCTCCACCCATTCCCACTAATCCACCCATTCCCACTCAACCAACTTACGGACGGTTGCGGCGGTTTTTGCAAGCACAGTTTGAACAACCTCTATTAAAACCAGAGGATAATTTGTGGTTCTTTTTTGCTGGACATGGTATGCGTCATGCAGACAAAGACTATTTAATGCTTGCAGATAGTGATCCTGGTGATATTGAACATACAGCTATTTCCGTTGAATACATCACTGAAAGATTGCGTCGTAGTCGTGCTGATAATGTAGTTTTGTTATTAGATGCTTGTCGAGAAGAAAGCAGTCGTAGTGGTTTAGGAATAGGTGAAGAAAAGCATCAAGGAGTGATTACTTTTTATTCCTGTGCTGCTAACCAAAAATCTTGGAAAATTGCCGAATTACAACATGGATCATTTACCCATACACTATTAACAGGTTTAAGATTACATGGTGAAGCTAATTGTGCCACTGTAGAACGATTAGATAGATATTTAAATTCTTATGTTCCTCAATTAAATTCTAGCTATCAAAAGCCAATTCAAAATCCTTATCTCAAGGCAGAACCGCCATATAAAATGTATTACATTTTGTTAGACCAATCTGCCACCCTCAAAGATGTTGAAACTTTAAGGTATAGGGCATCTATAGCTGAAAATCAGGGAAATTTTGATTTAGCAAAGCAGTTATGGATTAGAGTTTTAGGGGTATCCTCTGTTGATCAAGATGCCTTAGAAGCTATTGAAAGAATTGCGATTAAAAAGCATAATTCAACAAGCCAGGAAATAATTTCACAGCTTATTACCAAACCTGAAAATTCTACATTATCTAGAGGCGATTCTGCTGTAAAAACTTCATCTACATCTACACCTGAATTATTAACATTTAAGTTTGAAACTGTAACAGTTGATGAGACAGGAAACATAGTCAAACGCAACCCTAACAACCAAGCTAAATTCTTTAAAGAAGATTTGGGTAATGGTATCACCTTAGAAATGGTAGAAATTCCTGCTGGTTCTTTTAAAATGGGTTCACCACCAGAGGAAAAGGAACGAAGCGAATCTGAAAGCCCTCAAAGGATAGTAAATGTTCCTGCCTTTTTTATGGGTAAATTTGCTGTAACTCAAGAACAGTACCAACAAATCATGGGTAAAAATCCCTCTAATGTTAAAGGAAATAAACGCCCTGTAGAAACTGTTTCTTGGAATGATGCAGCAGAGTTTTGCAAAAAGCTGAGTCAAAAAACTGGCCGTACCTACAGATTACCCAGTGAGGCAAAATGGGAATATGCCTGTCGTGCAGGTACAACTACACCCTTTTACTTTGGCGAAGCCATTACTACTGATTTAGTTAATTATGACGGCAACAACACTTATGCTGATGCTCCCAAGGGTAAAAATCGCCAACAAACAACCGATGTAGGAATTTTTCCGCCTAATGCTTTTGGTTTGTATGATATGCACGGTAATGTTTGGGAATGGTGTGCAGATACATGGCATGAAAATTATCAATGTGCGCCAACAGATGGTAGTGATTGGATTGGACAAAGCGATACTATAATACTGCGGGGCGGTTCTTGCTACTACATTCCTGATGTCTGCCGTTCCGCGTCTCGCTACCTCAGTTCCTTCCCCAATAACCGTGACTTCGCTATTGGTTTTCGTGTTGTTTGCGCGGTCGAGAGGACTTAGTATCCTTTTATACTTTTACTCTTTTCCCCTTTACCCTTTTTTCTTTTTTCTCTCTTGAAGCGTAGCGGAGCGATCTAAATTTTTTTTGAAACAGCTATTAGCTTGACTTTAATCAATGTGAATCCCACGATGAACTTGATTTTCTCTTTCCTGAACTTAGCCGCATTTATAATCATGATTTAGTGATCATCGAATCATGGCAAAATCATGTAGATTGGGTAAAATCTCTACCTCCAGCAGAATTAAAACTTTTAAATAGTGCAGATTTTCATAATTCAGAAACTACCCAAACTATAACTAATTCAGAAATACCACCAGAACAAATCAGCTACGAAAATATAGCTGAAAAATCTCATTTTTATTCCTTACGTGATCAATTATTATTTATGTTTGCGCCAGAATTACGCCGGGAGTATGAAATTTATGTGAGTCAACAAGCTGCAAATTCTGGATATAGAACATTAGTTACTTCTAATTTACAACAAGCATCAGATTTAACCGTTGCAAATCTTTATTACTACTTTAATATTAGAGAGGAATCACAGAAAGAAGAGTCGATATAACAGGATATGGAAAATAAAGATCGCTGTTATAATACATAACTAGGATAGCAGTCACCTATAATAAAAATTAGGTTATAATTGTTGATCTAACTGATTAATTAACCAGCAAAGAAAATGGAAAATGCTGATTTATTTCATAAATATTCAAGATGATTAATCATTTCTTCAACTTCAAGCACCTGCCAAATTAACATTAAACCCTGTAAAATTTCCCCAATTGATTTACTCTTTTGCTGACAATAAACTATACCATAATGAGAAATATCTTGATTATGAATCCTGAAGAAATCAGTATCTTGAGTAAAAATTACCCGTTTTTGAGATCCAGCAAAATTCAATTGTTCTTCATCTGATTTACCAATTAAATTTTGTTCTGGACTTGTTGTTACATCTATTCCTCTTCTTCTTAATCCATCAGCGATCGCTTGACTTACATTTTCATCTAAATGAAATTTAGCTCTATTTTTCATCTTTATTTTTTAACTTTTGTTGCACAAGAGAAACGGTTTTCTTCTTCATTTCCACCGCAAAATTTTCATCATCCTCTATTTGGGTTCTAATTTCATCTCTGTGATCATAATAATATGCTAAAGCTGCATAAATATCTGATAAATTAATACTGGGATAATGAAGCAATATCTCATCAGGAGACATTCCCATTTGTTCGTGCCATACTACTATATTCTGCACTGTAATTCTATGTCCAGCAATACGAGGTTTACCACCACATACCCCTGGAGTAATTTCAATATGCTCTTTAATTACAGCAATAGTTGTCATTTTAGTTTTCCTTAAATAACGTCATTAATTAATTATAACCTCTATCTAATTATTTTTTCCTATTCATTTTAATATTTATTATCAAAATGATCAAGATAGAGTAAAATCAAGTTATACCCTCAGTCAGAGAAAAGGTATAACTCAATGGCTAGTATCAAAACAGCAATTTCTATTGAAGAATCACTGTATGATCAAGTTAATGCTTTAGCAAAGGAAATGAAAATTCCTCGCAGTCAATTATTTGCTATAGCAATGGCAGAATTTTTACGTCGCAAAAAAGATCATCAATTATTGCAAAGTATTAATGATGCTTATGCAGATGATTTAGATGAATCTGAAAAAATAATGTTAGAAAAAATGCGACAACATCAAGGAAAATTACAGCAAAAAGAATGGTAAAGCAAGGTGATATTTACTGGATTGATTTAGGAGAACCAATAGGTTCTGAACCTGCTTATCTTCGTCCTTATATAGTAATCCAAAATGATTTACTCAACGGTTCTCAAATTAGAACTGTAATAGTTTGTGCCTTAACTTCTAACTTGCGACGAGCAAAAGCAATGGGGAATGTTTTATTAGAGTTAGGAGAAGCTAATCTTGATAGAGAAAGTGTAGTCAATGTCTCGCAAATTTTTACAGTAGATAAAGCTGTATTAATTGAGAAAATTGGTACATTATCTAAAGCAAGAATTAGACAAATTTTAGCAGGTTTATTAATGGTAACAGAACCACAGGAAATAGATTTAGATGATATTTAAATTTAAATTCATTACCCCTCACCAATAACATCAATTACAGCTTTTAATAAGGTACTATCATGAAAACTGCTTTTAGTTAAATAGTAATTTGCCCCTGCTTCTAACCCTTGAATGCGGTCTTCTTCCCGGTCTTTATAAGAAACAATAATCACAGGTAAATTTTTCAATTTAGCATTACCTCTAATTTGAGTTGTGAGTTCAAAACCATTCATCCGGGGCATATCAATATCTGTCACCACTAAATCATAATCACCACTGCGAACTGCATTCCATCCATCAATGCCATTAACAGCTACATCTACTTTATAACCATTATTTTCTAACAATTTGCGCTCCATTTCTCGCACAGTAATAGAATCATCCACCACCAAAATCCGTTTATAGGTTTTGTTAACTGTTTGACTAGAAGACTGATTAACTTGACTAAGTTGCCCACTAGAAAGAATTTTAGTAATTGAACGGACAATATCTTCAACATCAACAATTAACACTGGAGAACCATCATCCATCAAAGCAGCGGCGCTGATATTAGGAACTTTGCCCAGTCGGGGATCTAAAGGACGGACTACTAAACTACATTCACCAAGAAAGCGATCGACAACTAAGCCATAATGCTGGAGGTTATTATTACTAGTCATGCGTGTTCCCCCATCGCTAATGACGACAACAGGTAGAAATTCTTGATTGATATTTTGTGATGATAATTCTAGAACTTGATGAGCAGATATCAAACCTACTGGTTGATCATTGAGCATGAAAAACGGCTGATTTTCTGAGACAATTATTTCGGTTCTAGGCAGCATTACCACCCGATCAATCCGCGCTAGTCCAAAAGCATAGGGTTCGTGAGCTATTTCTACTAATAAGGTACGTAAAACTGACAAAGTTAGGGGCAATTGTAAGTATAATGTCAACCCTTGACCCGGTTGAGAAATTGCCCGCATAGTGCCACCAACTTCTCGGACAGTGCTATGTACCACATCCAAACCTACACCTCTACCGGAAATTTCCGTTACGGTTTTGGCTGTAGAAAAACCTGGTAAAAATAGGAATTCCATTAACTCAGTTTCGGTGAGTTGGTTGGCAATTTCGGGATTAATATGATTTTTTTTGATGACTTCTTGACGTAAAATTTCCATATCAATTCCCCGTCCGTCATCGGAGACAGTAATTAATAACATTCCGGCTCGATGAAGGACTTCAATCTGAATATTTCCCTCTTCTGGTTTGCCAACTGCAAGACGTTCTTGGGGTGTTTCAATGCCATGATCTATAGCATTTCGCAAGATATGAAATAATGGCGTTTCTAGACGTTCTAGGATGTCCCGATCTACAAGGGTTGATTTACCAATTATTTCTAGATTTACCTTTTTACCTAATTCTCTAGCTAAGTCTCGCACCATGCGGGGAAAACTTTGTCCTCTGTCAGCAAAGGGAGTGGCATGGGTAGCGATAACTTGACGATAGAGGCGATCGCCCAAGTTGGAAAAACGCTGACAAAATAGTTCCAGTTCGTTATGGCGATCGCCCAATAACTGGCGACATTCACCGGCTGTTTGCCGCGCTGCGTTCATTTCTTCTTCTATTTGACTATTCCCATAACCTTGATCCTCTATTTCAGCATTACCCCATAATTCTTGTAATCGATCCAAGCGGCTGGATAAACTGACTTGATTTGCTTTTAGCTTCAGTAAAGAATCAGCAAATTTTTCTAACCATTTGGCTTCTACTAAAGATTCCCCTGCTAAACCCATTAAACGATTGAGGTTGTCTGCACTGACGCGCACTACTCGGTTTTGTACGATGTCTGGGGATTGGGGATTGGGGATTGGGGACTGGGGACTGGGGATTGGGGATTGGGGATTGGGGATTGGGGATTGGGAACTAAGAACTGTATAAGCAGCTAAGGGCATTAATTCTTCTTTCTCCCCTACTCCCCCTACTCCCTCTACTCCTCCTACTCCCTCTACTCCTCCTACTCCCTCTACTCCCCCTACTCCCCCTACTTCCTTCTGACTTCCTGGGGATGAGATGATATGAGCGATCGCATTTACTAAAGCTTGTATACTACTATCATCAAACTGAGGTTCGGGGTTGCCAATACAAATTTCAGCCATTTGTAATAGCATATCTACTGCTTGTAGCAAAACATCCACATCAGCGGGAGTGAAAGTAATTACTCCTGACTGAGCAGCTACAAAGCAGTCTTCCATTTTATGAGCTAAGGCGACAGCGGAATCAATCTGCACAATTCGCGCTGCGCCCTTAATTGAATGGGCTGCCCGCATTAAAGCCGCTAATTCTTCTGTGAGGTGAGGCTTGGTTTCTAATGCTAACAGGCAATCATTTAAAACTGTACCTTGGGTTTTTATTTCCATGCTGAATAAGTCCAGCAATGAAAGATGGCTAAAGTCTGACTCTCCTGTCATGGCAGCACCTTTCTCTGTAAGGACATGAATAATAATTCCTCATCAATGTAGCTCAAACTGCGTGATTCCCAGTGAAAAAAGCCTTTAGTGTAGGTGTTAATTGCTGATGTCGCGCTATTGGGAGTATCTCTTAATTCATGCTCATGAAATCGGTATAAACCATAGAATTCATCTACAGGAAATACCCAAGTAAATCCTTCCTTTTGAATTACTATCATACGTGCATAGACTATGGGACTTAAGGCTTCAGGTAGGGTTTGGGTAGTTTCTAGATGTAATAAATTGCTCAAAGAAATACATAATTGCAATTCCCCGCGAATATTTACCAATCCTTTTAAAATTTCGTTGCTGCGATGGGGGATAGCATGAATCAAACTAGGTGATATCGTTTCTTTTAAAACTTGTGCTGACAGTGCTAACCATTCTCTCTGTAAACGAAAAATACCTACTTGAAGTTTTTTTGTTTTTGTTAAAATATCAGACTCAGGTTGTAAATATTTTTGTCTATTTCCTGTTGCTAATTTCGTTCCAGCAAAAAACTGAGTCCATTCCTGCTGATATTTATCTGGGATGGATCTTTCTAATAAATTACGCCCAGCAGATGTATAAACGGGGCAGTTGCGACAGTGGATAAAATGTGATAATTCGGGACAATTATGATCGCCTACAATACCAATTACATTCCAGCAATTTTCAACAATATTTGATTCTCCAGTTATAGAATTCATGATTAATTTTCTCCCATGAATTGCTGACTATGATTTATATAAGGCTCTACAGAATCATTAACTTTAAATTTATTCATCTCTTGCCGCAAACCTTGAGCAACTTGATTAAGTTTAGTAATCGCTTGATTAATTTCCCGTAAAGAAGCTGCAGTTTGCACAGAATTACTACTCAATTGTGACATAGTGACTTGATTTGTTGATGCTACTTGTTCGGTAATGCTGGTTTCTAGTTGTTTTCCTGATGCTGCTATTTGGGTGGCTGATGAGGTTACTTGTATGCCTGATTGTTGTACTTGTCGAATGAGATTACTTAATTTTTTGGTCATGTTCTGAAAAGCTTTAAGTAGTTGCCCTACTTCATCTTGATTACTAGACACATCTTCTACAACAGATTGTGTTAAATCACCCAAAGAAATCTTTTCTGCTGCTTGTACAGTTTTAGCAATTCTAGTTTCTAAAAATTTAGTAATCAAAAAATTAGCAACTACCACAACTGATAAAGATAATATAGAAACAGTCACTGCTATAAAAGTCAATAAATCTATAGATTTTTTTGTTGAAGCGATACTGTTTTGTAAAGCTTCTTTTTCAACTTTTTCAAATTCATCACTTATTATTTCAAATTCTTCAGCAATATCTCTAGCATTATTAAAAAATTGAATTATTAAATCTCTATTTTTACCATCAGATGCTAATTTGACTGTTTCCTCTTTTAAAAGAGTATACTCATTATAAAATTTCCGCATTTTTTCCAATCTTTCTTTCTGATCTTTAGAGTTTATCACATTCTCTGTCTGCTCTAATCCTTGTTTAAAAGTTTGCTCACTTTTAGCATATAATTCGAGAGCATCTTTATATAATTGTGGGTTTACTACATATCTTCGCATTCGCCGATCCATACCTAGTAAACTGCTTGTCATTAAATTCTCACCATTAATTGCTGTTTGAGCAATATTAACTTGTTTAAGTGTTTCCCTGGTTTTATTAGAATTAGCATAAACCATGATGCTAAAAATAATCATTAAAATGGTTGGGATGGAAAAACCTAGTAATGTTAAATTTTTTATTTTCCAATTAGTAAACATTTAATTTTTCCTCAAATCTTGGTATTTATTTATTTAACTAAGATTAACAGCATTGTCACCAATTTATCATTAACTAATGATCTCCCAGAAATTTGTTACTATTGGTAACATAAGGATTTACAGAATCATTAACCTTAAATTTATTCATCTCTTGCCGCAAACCTTGAGCAACTTGATTAAGTTTAGTAATCGCTTGATTAATTTCCCGTAAAGAAGCCGCAGTTTGCACAGAATTACTACTCAATTGTGACATAGCATCACTTATTTGAATTGCTCCTTGAGACTGTGCTTCCATACCTTGACTCACAGCTTCATATCTTGGGGTTAAATCCTGTACTTGTTCAATAATTTGCCCAATTTGGTTACTAATATTGGCAACATCTTCCACACTTTTTCCTACTTCAGCGGCAAATTTATCCATTTCCATTACTCCTGTAGAAACGGATGATTGCATTTGTTTGACCATTTGTTCAATATCTATGGTTGCTACTGCTGTTTGATCTGCTAATCTTCTAATTTCTCTGGCTACTACTGCAAAACCTAAACCGTATTCTCCGGCTTTCTCAGCTTCTATTGCTGCATTTAATGATAGTAAATTTGTTTGATCGGCTACTTTGGTAATTGTCACAACTATATTATTAATGTTGTTGGCTTTTTCACTAATTACTCCTAATCTTCCTGCTATAGAATTAGTTGCTTCTACTAATTGCCTCATGGTTGTTTCCATCTGTAATAAGTCTTTTTGACTATCACTTGCGGCTATTGTTGTTGTTTGTGACATTGCTGCCACTTCTTCTACTGTTTTGACTAATTCTCTGGAGGTGGCTGATATTTCTTTAGCTGCTACTGTGACTTGATTTGTTGATGCTACTTGTTCGGTAATGCTGGTTTCTAGTTGTTTTCCTGATGCTGCTATTTGGGTGGCTGATGAGGTTACTTGTATGCCTGATTGTTGTACTTGTCGAATGAGATTGTTGAGATTTTCTGTCATATTTTTTAAAGTACCCATGAGTTTACCAATGATATCAGTAGAAGTAATTTCTACTTGAACTGTTAAATCACCAGCAGAAACTTTTTCAGCTAAAGAAAAAGCTTTTTGTAGAGAAAGATTCAAAGCCCTGCCAGGGATTAAAATCGTCGCAGTAGCAACTATAAATACTGTAGTAACAATACATAGAAGACTTACTAATGTAACTAAGCTGGCAAAGTTTTGAATCTCCATAATTTGCTTTTTTTGTATTTCTAATTTTGTATTTTCCATTTTTAACATTTGATCAAGTTCTACTCTAATTATATCCATTAGTTTCTTTCCTTGATCTGAAAGAATCAATGCTAATAACTCTTGTTCCTTACCTGTTTTTTTCAAATAAATTGTCTTTTCCAATTCTTGGATTTTCTGATTAGATAATAGTCTAACTTCTTGAATCTTTTTTTTACCTTCACTTTTATTTTCTACTGAATTTTCGATTTTTAATAATTGCTCATTAAGCTGACTTTTAGCATTGTTAAAAGGTTCTAGATATTCTTCTTCTTTGGTAATTACAAACCCTCTTTGTCCTGTTTCTGCATCTAATAATATTTTTTCTAACCCTTTTAAATCAGCTTTTAATTCATAGGTTTTACTAATTCTTTGAGTTGATTCATTAATTTGTTTATTTGTTGATTGAGTAATAAAGCTACTAACGCAGGTTAATAGGACTATGATGCTGCATCCACCTATCACAAATTTATTAAGTTTTAAACTATGCTGCATATATTTTGACTCCTAATATTACTAATGTGCTTGGGAATAAAGATACTTAGGGTTTAGGGTGTGTAAAGCCCTGCGGGCATGGCTGCATTAAAGCAATAGCGTAACGTACCAAACCGTTGATCCTGGTGCGTTACGAACTCCGTTCTCACACACGCTACAATACCTAATTTTGTATGGTTACGCCACGCCAGCTATCAAAAATCAAATAGTAATCCTATATTTAAATTGTTTTATCACTTATGTGAATGTTGCACAAGATATTGTAAATACCTGTAACGGCAATACTTCCCAAATTAGGAGGTTGATCAAAATAATTGCAAATAAATAATAAAAAACTTTAGATTACTTTACAATCTAATAATCGGTAACATTGTTGTTATTGATTAAGCTTAATTTTGAAGTCGCTGGATGCGTTGCCAAAGCAAATTAGCATTAACTACGTCTCCTTGGTTTTCCTTCAGTAAAGCTAAGTGAGTTAAAGCTTCTCGGTGAGTAGGTTGCAGATAAATTGCTTTCTGAAAGGATTGTACAGAATCTTGATTATTTCCCATTGCTTGCTGTAGTTGACCAAGGAGTACATAACCTTCGACACTAATTTTGTTTTGTTTAATATAGTCGTTACATAGTTGAATGGCTGCTGGGAAATGTCCCTGATCCGCTAATAATTTGGCAGTTTCTAGTAAATTTATTGTGTTATCTTGGGTTGGCTTATTGATTTTTGAATTAACAGAATTTTGTCGTGATTTTCTATCTATTATCGGTAATTTTGAGTGAGTTAAACGATAGTTTTTGTGATTATTTTTGTTTTCTTGAGGTTTGAGTAAAGTGTGAGAAATAGTAGATTTTCGATAGGCAAACGCTAAAGAATGGCGTATGGATACAAAGCGAGAGTTTAGCAATAAACCTGCTTCGGCATGACCGATAAATAACAAACACGCTGGATTTAATAATCTTTCTAAAATTTTAATTGTGCGTTCTTTAGTTGTAATATCAAAATAAATTAACAGGTTACGGCAAAACACAATATCATAATTTTGCATCCCCAGCAAAAAATTAGGTTCTGCTAGATTACCGTGTCTAAAATGCACCTGAGATTTAATTTGTTCATGCAAATGAAATCCTGTTTCATGGCGTTGAAAATAGCGTTCCTGAAAAGCCAGAGAATTACCACGAAATGAGTATTGATTGTAGATTGCTTTTTGAGCAGTTAGCAGACATTTTTTGCTAATATCAACTGCATCAATGTGAAAATCATCTGGGTTTAAACCTGCTTCCAAGAGCGCAATTGCTATAGAATATGGTTCTTCACCCGTAGAACAAGGAACACTCAAAATCCGCAGTACATGATTTTTGTGATTTGGTACCCATTCAGAAATGACATATTGCTGTAAATATTTAAAAGATTCTCGTTCTCGGAAAAACCAGGTTTCAGGAATAATTATATTTTCAATTAGTGCATCAAATTCTTGTGGAGATTCTTGGATTTTTTCTAAATAAATATTAATATTCGTAATTCCGCATTCTAACATTCTTTGTTCTATGGTTCTAGCGATCGCATCAGAACCAATTGAGTTAGGATCTAACCCAATTTTTTTTCTCAGTAAAGCTTCTCCCTCCGAATAAATCATTTTAAAAACAACGCACCAATTTATTATTTGTATTCACAATACAGTATCAGTTCAATGACTATGAACTTCTGCTAATAGATAAGCGTGTTGCACCTCTGACAATAAATATTCTACATTAAGGCACTGGATTAGTTCTTGCTCTTCTACTATCATTTTACCCAAGTAAGGTGGTTTATCTATCTGAATATCCACATCAACTAAATCAATATCCGATTTTTGCAAAGTTTCTATAACTCTTTGCGCCATCAAACCCATAATATGGGGTGCAGACTTCTCTGTAGCATCCCGATCCCAATGATTTATTAAAATAATGCGTGTACTTAAATGTTCTTGGGAACTTTGATTACTCATCAACTGGCAAAGATCAATTACGGGAATAATCCTGCCTCGGTAGTTAAAAACACCAGCAAAATATTCAGGTGTATGGGAAAGCTTTGTTAAGTTAACAAGGGGTATAACCTCTACAATTTCCTGACTAGCTATAGCGTAGCGTTGATTATTAATTTGGAAAAGTAGCATTAACATCAAATTACCTCACCCACATTGTCAATATTGTTATACTAAACACGGTTGAGACATGGACTTTTACAAAATTACGAAAAACCCAGATTTGTAGGGGTTTAGCACTGCTAAACCCCTACCCACAGAATCAAATGATTAAGCCGTGTTGAGTATATGCAGTTTTAAGTCTATATGTTTATTGGTTTAACTTACCTTTGGGGGTTAAAGTCCCCTGCTTCTACAAGCAGCGGGTTTTGCGTCGGGGTAACATCCACGTGGCAAAACGTAATTCTACATTCTTCATTCTTTTAATCCCATAGACTTAATTTATTTTTCCTATTGACTTTAACCTGTAATTTACAAACAATAATAATAAAATCCCCGACTTCTCGCAGGAGTCGGAGATATGAGTTCTAATTGTTCTGTAAATACTCAATCGCCGCATCTAATTTTGATGGGTAAGCTTCCGCAAACCTTTCAAACCAAAGTCCTTCAGGTGACAAGGAATCTAATTTAGATAACCATGTTTGAGCTTGTTTTTTCAAAGTTTCCCGTTGTTGGGCTTTGAGTTTTAATTGAAGATTTTTTTCTTGTTCTAATTCTTGTTGTTTTTTCAATTCTTCAGCATGATCTCGCTCTAAAAAATCAGATTGAACTTCTGTTAACAAGTTATCTATTAAAGCATCGGATTTAGATGCAGAAGCAATAAAGGTGTTAGCCGTTTTTATGATTGGCTGATGTTGCTGCTGCGCTTGGGTTTTTGCTCCTGTGTACTCATCCTGAAGTTGAGCCAATAACTTATCAATGCTATCCATTATTGTCAGTCCTAATTATGGATATAACTAGTCATTAATCGCATTCAATAGCACTTCAGATAAACTCAAATCTTCCATATCATCCATTGTAATTGTATCACAAATATCAAACTTAGCACCAGCACTTTGTAGTTCATCATCCAAGACTTTGAGAAAGCGACTAGCTTGGGCATCTTGACCAACTTGAATAAAGGAAATAGCTAATTCTTCATCTCTATCAAGTTGTCGAGATGTTTCTATAATAACTTTCATCACTGCTTTACGATCATCTGGTTCACCGTCAGTTATAACTAAAATTGTTTCCCCATTTGCTTTAGTTTGATTACTGGACTTGCGCTGAAAATAATCATCAGTGGCGTGTTTTAATACACCTGCTAAATCAGTTGTACCTGATGGATCATTTTCTTGAAAAATTTGTACTACTTTGCTAGATGTGACATTTTCATAACGTTTAAATCTACCGGAAAATAAATAAACAGTTATGCCGTCTGGATCAAATTGTTCACATTTACTAGCTAAAGCTAAGGTAGATTCTTGGGCTGCAAACCATCTAGTTCTGCCACCTTTTTGATCTGGGGTAGCCATACTACCACTTTTGTCGATAATTAGAGTGTAATCACGATTTTCTAACATTGATGAATTCTCCATTTTTGACTCTCAATCTCTACATTAGATTAGCAAAATTTTAGTCAGTTAGTGCATTTATTAAAACATCAGTGAGACTCATTTCTTCTAAATCGTCTAAGGTTATGGTGTCACAAATATCAAACTTAGCACCTATACTTTGCAATTCATTATCCACGGCGTTCAGAAATTTTGTGGCTTGAGAATCTGCACCTACTTGAATAATTGAAATTCCCAATTCTTTCTCATGTTCCATTTTGAGAGTAGCATTGATGATAATCTCACACACCGCTTGTCGATTATTTGTTATACCATCAGTGATCACTAAAATTATTTCCCCATTCGGCTTAGTTTTACCAGCGGCTTTGCGGGTAAAGTAATTATTAATTGCATCTTGAAGTACACCTACTAAATTTGTTGTATCAGCAGGTATATTTTCTGAGAAAATCTGGGATACTTTAGCTGAAGTTACATGATCAAAACGTTGAAACTTTCGGGAAAACAGATAAACAGTTATACCATCACTATCCAGTTGTTCACATTTACAAGCTAAGGCAAAGGTAGATTCTTGTAAAGCTAACCATTTGGTTTTACCACTTTCCCCAAATGGTTTTTCCATACTGGCGCTGTTGTCGATAATGAGTGTGTAATCCCGATTATCTAACATTTATAATTCTCCAATGATGATTTATGCAAATTGAGATTTTTGATGTTTGCTAAGAATTTAGTAGTGAGGATCAGTTGAATTTATTTTCTGCTGGATGGCTATTCACTAATTAGTCAGCTATGGCATTCATCAATACATCCGCAAGACTCATATCTTCTAAATCATCTAAAGTGATAGTGTCGCAAATATCAAATTTAGCGCCGACACCTTGCAATTGATCATCTAAAGCTTTGAGAAACTTTGTGGCTTGAGCATCTGAACCCACTTGAATCATAGAGATTCCTAATTCTTCATCTCGTTCCATTTGCCGAGTAGCGTTAATGATGACTTCAAATACGGCTTTGCGATCATCTGGTTCACCATCAGTCACAACTAAAATTGTTTCTCCATTGGGTTTAGTTTGGCCTGAAGCTTTACGCTGAAAATAATTATTGAGGGCATCTTGTAGTACACCTGCTAAGTTGGTGGTACCAGCAGGATCGTTTTCTTGAAATATTTGAGCAACTTTGGCAGAGGTGACATTTTCGTAACGTTTAAAGCGCCCAGAAAAGACATAAACTGTGATGCCATCGGGGTCGAACTGTTCTGCTTTTCTAGCTAAAGCGAGGGTAGACTCTTGGGCTATCTCCCATCTACTTCTACCACCTGCTTGGTCAGGAGTAGACATACTGCCGCTTTTATCAATAATTAGTGTATAGTCGCGATCGCTCATCATAAGTCCCTCTCATGTTTTTCTGTTCCTATTTTAACTCTTAGGACATCAAACTATATCTAGATACAGAGGTATTGTAATAATCATTTAAACTATTTAAATTCAGAAACAACTGTTTTATGGGGTAAAATCGTTAAATCACTGAATATTTAAGCTGTTGATTATTGCCAACTCTAGTTCACCAGCATTAATCTGAATCTACGCTCAGATGACAGCATAGAGATGTCCTAGCTTGAATATAAAAAATGTCGGGCTTTCAGGGTGACTCAATCATATCGAGTTACTGAATCAAATCAGGAGAACAATTATGACTGTTACCAATGTCACAGAAGCCACATTCAAACAAGAAGTATTGGAAAGTGAGACTCCAGTCCTTGTAGATTTTTGGGCCACTTGGTGTGGGCCTTGTCGAATGCTGTCTCCCGTTGTCGAAGAAGTCGCTGCTGAATATGAAGGACAGGTAAAAGTGGTAAAACTAAACACAGATCAAAACCCCACAGTTGCCAGTCATTACGGGATTCGTAGCATTCCCACTATTATGATATTTAAGGGGGGGCGGCAAGTTGATACAGTGGTAGGTGCAGTGCCAAAAACTACTTTAGCTAAAATTTTAGCACAGTATATTTCTGTATAGTTGTGCCGATCCAAAAATGCTGATAATAATCCCGACTTTTTCAACAAGTCGGGTTGATAAATTTATCTAATTCCTGTTTTAAGGGTATGGTAATCATAAATTCTGTTCCCAGTTCAGGATAAGAAACAAATTTTAAACTGCCACCATGTTTTTCGGTAATAATTTGATAACTAATTGATAAGCCTAAACCAGTACCTTTGCCTACAGGTTTAGTAGTAAAAAATGGTTCAAATAGATGCTTTTGGATATGTTCAGGAATACCCAAAGCATTATCTTTAATGGCAATAATTACTTGTTGATTGCTGGTAAGTTTAGTCTGAATTTGAATTTGTGGCTGCTCAATGTTTTTAGCGTTAGCAATTGATTCTTCTAAAGCATCAATACCATTAGCGAGGATATTCATAAATACCTGATTGAGTTGTCCAGCGTAACATTCTACAGGTGGTATATTGTCGTATTCTTTGATTACTTCAATGGCTGGACGATCAGATGTAGCTTTTAGACGATTCTGTAAAATCATGAGTGTGTTATCAATTCCCTCATGGATATTAACAGCTTTCATATCTGATTCATCTAACCGAGAAAAGTTTCGCAGGGATAAGACTATTTCTTTAATACGTTTAGAACCAACTTGCATAGAATTTAATAACTTAGGTAAGTCTTCTATCACAAAATTTAGGTCAATAGATTCTATTTCATTTTGAATTTCTAAATTCGGTTGAGGGTAGTGTTGCTGGTAAAGTTGTATAAGTTTTATTAGGTCTTGAATATATTGATTTGCTGGGTGGATATTGCCATAAATAAAGTTGACTGGGTTGTTGATTTCATGAGCTATTCCTGCTACCAATTGTCCCAAACTTGACATTTTTTCAATCTGCACTAATTGAGTAGCTAATTCCTGTGCCTCTTGTCTTAATTGTGCTTCAGACTGCCTTAATATTTCTTCGGCTTGTTTGCGTTGGGTGATGTCATGAAGAATAACAACATATTCTTGAAAATTTTGCTGGGTGCGGTCAGAAATGGAAACTTCGAGAGTGATGGTTTTGGTATATTGGATTAAGGTGTGTTCACTGCGCTTATCCCATGTTTCAGGATATGAATTTAAATTGGGCAACAAATTATTTAAGTGTTGTCCTAATAATACTGATGGTTTGATTGCTAATACAGATTCGGTAGCTGGGTTTACTTGTTGAATAATGCCGTCTGCATCTAATACTAAAATACCGTCTTGAGCTACCATAAATAGGTGTTCAGCTTCTTCTCTTGCTTCTTCTAGGGCAATTACTTGGGGTAAACTTGTCCAGCAAGCGATCGCTACTCCCACAAATGCAATTATGATCAATAAGATCACAACTAAATTTTTAGCCGTTGTGATGAAATTTACATTTAATAACCAAACAAATAAGCAACCTACTAAAAAAGCGCCACACAGTAAAAATATCAATATTCCTACTTGTATTGCGAGAGAGTCTTTGAGTAAGTTTCGCCGTTGTGATTGATACAACTTTATCCACCAATGAGAACGGAAAATAGGAATGGGAACATAACGCACTAAGACATCAATTAATAATACAACAAAAGGCGCAAATAATCCTGCTAGAAAATCTTGCCAACCCCAAGCATAAGCAGTTACTAATAAAATTATAGTTTCGATAATAAAAAAACCTAAAGATAGTTTGGGAAATAATATATCTAACTGATTTCTTTTTTTCCACATTCCTAAGTGCATGAGCATGAATGCTAGAAACCAGGCTACATTTCCAACTATGACAATGCGGTCTATATCTCCCCAGATAAAATAGATCATGCAGATCAATAAACTTAACACTAGGGATGAACCAAATACTCCACGAGATGAAACTAGAGAAAATACAGGTGCTAAATGTTTATCTATAGCCAATTGGTAGATAATACGGGGACAGTTAGCAACTGTAGTAGCTGAACCTAATAAACAACAACTAGCTAATAAAAAAGTAATGGTTGCCGGGGCAAAATCTCCCCAAAATGGTACAGATGCTGCCACAAAATTTAGATAGGCGTTATCTTCTAAATTCGGAAGTGTGGATAAACGCATGATCACCCAAGAACCACCAATAAAAATGGGAATCATTAACCAAGCAGCAATGTCTAAAAACTTTAAAGTTTGTTGGGGATGACGACTATCAGCAACAAATGAAGAAACAGTTTCACAACTGTAAGCTGTATAACTAATGAAAAAGAACCATTTAGCCCAATCTATAAAACTTAATGATTTCCAATGTTCAGGAAAAAAATTAGGGCTATGAGGAACAAAAGCTAAAAAACCTAATCCTTGGAAACAAAATAATAATAGTAAAACTAAAGCTGGTAATGAAAATAATAGATGTAAAATACTTAAAGCTCGATTACCGCTGAAGGCAACAACAAAGGGTAATAAGGTAAAGCTAATTTTGAGAATTACTTCTGGACAAACAATATCTAATCCATCTAAATTGGCTTTAATGATATCTGTCAAAATCACAGAATTAAGTGGTATAACTGATAGCCAGGATATCAGATATCCAATTGCGGCATAGCGGGCAATAATGGGATAGCGTGGCCACAAACGAGTAATGTAGTTAGGAGTTCCTCCCGATACATCTAATAAATTTCTACCTAGATGCTTAACTTGATAGTTGACTAGCATTCCCACAATGACAGCGGGTATCCACACAAAAATAGCTGCTGTTCCCAGGTCTGCATGAACCGTTGCTGCTAATGTTGGCCAACTGAGATGGTTGGTAACACCAAAAGTCCAGGTTTCCAAGGTACTCATACTTCTTGGTAGGCTTTGGAATGCAAATTGATGGGAAACTGGACTATGGGAACGTAACATAGAATCTATTCTGTCTTAGGCTGAGGTTAAAAAAATCAGGAGTAGAAAACTTGAAAAATATGAGTGGTAAATTAATTGTATTTGAAGGTGTGGAAGGTTGTGGTAAAACTACCCAAATGACACTATGTAGTCAGTGGTTAGAGAGTCTAAGTGTATCCTTTGTCTTAACTCGTGAACCCGGTGGTACGGAATTAGGAAAGCATTTACGACGATTGTTATTAGAAAAATCTGAGAATAAGCCTGTTGGTGAGGTTACAGAGTTGTTACTATATGCTGCTGACCGGGCGCAACATATTGAACAGGAATTAAAACCTAATTTAGCAGACGGTAAATACATTTTATGCGATCGCTATACTGACTCTACCATTGCTTATCAAGGTTATGGCAGGGGTTTGAATATGAGTTTGATTAATCAACTCAATTATATTGCTACGGGTGGTTTGGAAAGTGATTTAACAATTTGGTTAGATGTGGATGTGGAAGTGGGACTTTCTCGAAAACGTGGAAGTGAAGCAGCATTAGATAGAATTGAACAGGAAACAATTGCTTTTCATCGTCGTGTGCAACAAGGATATACAGAATTAGCTGCAACTTATCCATCACGAATTTTTCGGGTAGATGGAAGTTTGAGTAAGGAAGTTGTGTATGAAAATATCAAGGAAATTTTAAATAAAAGGTTGTTAAGTATTCTGACTCCTGACTCCTGACTGCTTATAAATTATGTTTGAAGAATTAATAGGACAAAAACAAGCAATAGAATTATTAACTCAGTCTGTTAAACAAAACCGAGTTGCACCAGCTTATTTATTTGTCGGTGCTGATGGTGTAGGACGAAGTTTAGCAGCAAAATGTTTTATTGAATTAATCTTTTCTACTTCTGTACAACCTCATCAATTATCTACTTTAAAAAATCGCCTCCGTCAAGGAAACCACCCCGCTTTATTGTGGGTACAACCAACTTATCAATATCAAGGACAAAGACTAACAGCAACAGAAGCAGCAGAGAAAGGAGTTAAACGCAAAGCACCCCCGGTTATTCGATTGGAACAAATTCGAGAAATTACTCAATTTCTTTCCCGTCCACCGTTGGAATCTACGAGAAATGTAGTGGTTTTAGAACAAGCAGAAACAATGGCAGAATCTGCTGCAAACGCTTTACTCAAAACCTTAGAAGAACCGGGACAAGCAACCTTAATTTTAATTGCACCTTCTCCAGAGTCAGTTTTACCAACTTTAGTTTCTCGTTGTCAAAGAATACCTTTTTATAGATTAGATACTGCCTCCCTTACTCAGGTATTAACACAAACAAAAAATGTCGAGGTTTTACAACATTCAGAAGTTTTAAATTTAGCTGCTGGGAGTCCAGGAACTGCCATTTCAGCTTACCAACAATTACAAACAATTAATAGTGAATTACTGCAACAAGTAACAAAAATACCGACATCTTATCGCCATGCTTTAGAATTAGCTAAGAAAATTGATAAAGAATTAGATACAGAAGCACAATTATGGTTAATTGATTATCTGCAACAATATTACTGGCAGCAAATACATAAAAGGAGTATTATTGAACAGTTAGAAAAAACTCGTAAAAATTTATTATCTTATGCCCAACCCCGGCTAGTTTGGGAATGTACATTTTTATCATTATTACAAATATAGCAATCGTTCATACCCAGATCCCCGACTTCACCAGATCAATTTATCATTTATGAACACAATAAATAAAAAAAGTCGGGCATCTTGTTGTTCATAACTAATTAAAAATGAATTGAAAATGATGATTATGTAATATAATACAGTTAGTAAATTGCAATTTTTAATTGTTTATGTCTCCTTGGACTAGTCTTGTTACAGTTCTAGCACTCATTGTTTATTTTGTCGTAACAATTAACGTTGGTAGAGCCAGATTTAAATATAAAATCGTCCCTCCTGAAACCACAGGAAACCCAGATTTTGAAAGAGTGCTACGTGTTCAACAAAATACATTAGAACAACTCATTTTGTTTTTACCAGCTTTATGGTTGTTTTCTTTTTATGTCAGTCCCATTTGGGCTTCTGCTTTAGGTACAACTTGGATAATAGGACGCATTGCTTACGCTTGGGGATATTATCAAGCCGCAGAAAAACGAGGTGTAGGTTTTGGTATTAGTTCTTTGAGCGGTATTGTTCTAATTTTAGGTTCACTAATTGGGATTATTTTACATTTGGTGCAACTTCCAACTATCTAGTAAAAAAGTCATGAGTTAGTAGAGACGTTCCGCTGGAATATCTCTACTTTTATGTTTTATTTTACTAGAATCTAATTTACAATAATTCTTAACTAACCTAAATTAAACTGATAGAAATTTTCTCTATATACCAGAAACAATCTAAATTTCTGTTATTTATAAAACAAAGTAATAATTCGTAAATGTACACTACTAGACATCAAAATCCTTTCTTTTTATTTCATAATAATTAAATAAAGCCAGGGTAGTGAAAATAGCATATTTCATTTCTTCTTATCTACTAATTCTAAAAGTTCTACTTTTAGTTTTTTTGACAATTTATAAAAATTTACGTAACCTAAAAACTAGGTCTAGTAAATCAAAGCCCTAACAGCACCCCAACAGCACCCCAACAGCAATTTCATTCAGCTACATCAATAATTGCTGTTGTAGAAGTTTTCATGAACACAGGTATTGACTTCAAATCATTCGCTACTAATTGCCGCCAAATTACCTATTAATCAAAATAAAAATGACACCAGATGAACAGAATATTATCACAATAATATTCTAAAAAATATGGTTAGACGTGATTAATAGTAGTGATATTGAGGGAGATATTGAGCAATTATGCAAGTTTGTTTGAGGAGTAGTAAATAAATCTAGGAGAATTTCATGTTAGATTCCTTAACCTTGCTGAACGATCATAATTTACCATATCCAGATCCATTGCATCCCATCGTGGTTCACTTTGTAATTGCGATGATCTTATTTGCATTTTTCTGTGATTTAATTGGCTTTTTAACTGGAAAAAATCGCTTCTTTGAAGTAGGCTGGTGGAATTTATTTGTAGCCACAGTATCCATTTTCATCGCCATTATCTTTGGTCAATTTGAAGCAGGTTTAGCCAAACCTTACAACCTAGTTAAATCAGTCTTAAATTACCACACCTTAATCGGTTGGTCACTGTCAGGAATTCTCGCTGCAATTACAGCTTGGCGTTATGTACTCCGCACTCGTGACCCGCAAAGATTGCCAATTCATTATTTAGCTGTGGGGTTACTTTTAACCATACTTGTTGGTTTTCAAGTATATCTCGGTGATGAATTGGTGTGGGTTTATGGACTGCACACAGTACCAGTTGTGGAAGCCGTAAAGGATGGAATCTTACCATGAACTCAGAATTAATTGATCAAGTTAGCGCCCAAATGGGAGCAAATGGATTACCTTACACAATTCCTATTCATCCTAACTTAGTTCACCTCACTTTAGGATTATTCATCATTGGCATTATCTTTGATATTGCTGGTGTACTTTTCCCCTTAGAAAACTGGTTCTTTAAATATTTGGGTTTAGCTGTTCAACGCGCCCAATTATTTGAAGTTGGTTGGTACAACATGGTAGCTGCTGCCGTAATTACATTTTTCACAGTTGCAGCTGGTTTTTATGAGATGTTGTTAGCGACTCCACCAACAAACTTAAAAAGTTCTTGGGGTTTGCAAGCAATGGAAACCATGATGTGGCATGGTGTGGGCGGAGTTTTTCTATTAGCTTTAATGATTGGCATGACATTTTGGAGAGGATGGCAGCGTTATATTTCCTGCAAAGATTCAGATATCCAAGTGCGCTGGAGTTATATATTTGCCGGAGTTTTTATCATGTTTGTCATGTATTTACACGGCACATTAGGAGCGCAATTAGCAGGTGAATTTGGCGTTCATAACACTGCCGATAACTTGCTGAGAATGGGACAAGACATCAATCAGGTATTGAAGTAATGGTAATTGGTAATGGGTAATTGGTAATTGGTAAATAATTATCACCCATAACTAATGACCAATGACTAATAACCAATGACTAATGACTAATGATTAATTATGAACATCCGGCTGATTTTAAATCTTTTGACGTTGATGACTGGGGGGCTTGTCATCACAATTATGAGTATTTTCATCGGTAAACAGGCTTATTTTTGGCTTCCCCCCCAAGCTGCGGCCGAATCACATTTGATGGATGATTTGTTTAGCTTTTTGGTGACATTAGGTGCATTCATTTTTTTAGGTGTCACCAGCTTTATTTTGTATTCTGTCATCTTCCACCGCGCTAAAAATTATGACTTGAGTGATGGACCACACATTGAAGGTAACATCACATTAGAAGTTGTGTGGACAGCTATCCCCATTATGTTGGTGTTGTGGATTGCAAGTTATAGTTATCAAGTGTATGAACAAATGGGGATTCAAGGACCATCTCATTTGTTGCACTTACATAACCCCCTGCCCATAAAACTTGCTTATGCAGAAGAGAAAAAAACACCCACTGAAACCGTCAACCAACCTTTAGAAAAAATTGACGTACTTGCTAAACAATGGGCGTGGGTATTCCATTATCCTGAAAAAGATATTACCAGCACAGAATTGCATTTACCGAGCGATCGCCGAGTCCGTTTAGCCTTACAATCAGAAGATGTACTCCACGGGTTTTATATTCCCGCATTTCGCCTCAAACAAGACATCGTTCCTGGTAAAACCATCGACTTTGAATTTACCCCCATTCGCCCCGGTAAATATAGCCTCACCGACTCTCAATACAGTGGTACATACTTTGCAACCATGCAAGCAAACGTGATTGTTGAATCTCCAGAACAATATCACGAGTGGTTAGAAAAAGCTGTCAGCCACATCCCCACCCCAGCCAAAAATCAAGCTGCGACTGAATACGCCGAAAGCAGAAACCAAAGTGTAAAAACTGGTTGGGAAACCGTCAAACCTGCTGCACCTCCAATAGTTAATTTTTCGGGTTAACTAACTCTTCCTTTGCGTCTTTGCGCGAAACTTTCTTCTTGTCTGAATCAGGATGTCCAGGATTTAAGGATTTACAGGATTGTTATTAAATCCAAAATCCAAAATCTAAAATCTAAAATCCAAAATCCCATGACAAACATCTCCCTTGAAATTACTGGTGAATCACATCACCACGAACCGCCGAATAACTGGAAAACATACTTCACTTTCAGCACAGACCACAAAGTAATAGGTATTCAATACCTTGTTACTTCCTTTATTTTCTTCCTCGTTGGTGGTATCTTCGCTATGATTTTGCGGGGCGAACTTATCACCCCCGAATCTGATTTAATTGACCGTACAGTTTATAACGGAATGTTCACAATGCACGGAACAGTAATGCTGTTCCTGTGGACATTTCCCTCTCTTGTTGGGTTAGCAAACTATCTCATACCCATCATGATTGGGGCGCGAGATATGGCATTTCCTCGCCTCAACGCCGTCGCTTTTTGGATGGTTCCCGTAGTGGGAATTCTCCTCATGTCCAGCTTTTTTGTACCTGGTGGACCAGCCCAAGCAGGTTGGTGGGCTTATCCTCCCGTCAGCTTACAAAACCCCACAGGACATTTAATTAATGGGCAAGTTCTCTGGTTATTAGCAGTAGCAACTTCCGGTGTTTCTTCTATTATGGGCGCGGTGAATTTTGTCACCACCATTGTGAAAATGCGTGCGCCAGGAATGGGATTTTTTAGAATGCCCTTATTTGTTTGGGCAGTATTTAGCGCCCAAATTATCCAATTATTTGGACTTCCTGCTTTAACTGCTGGTGCAGTCATGTTGCTGTTGGACTTAACAGTTGGAACTGCATTTTTTGACCCCAGCAAAGGTGGAAATCCGGTAATGTTTCAGCATTATTTCTGGTTTTATTCCCACCCTGCGGTTTATGTCATCATCCTTCCCATCTTCGGAATTTTCTCAGAAATATTCCCTGTTTATTCTCGCAAACCTTTATTTGGTTATAAGGTAGTTGCAGTTTCTTCCATGTTAATTGCTGTGGTGAGTGCCATTGTTTGGGTACACCATATGTATGTGAGTGGAACTCCAGGCTGGATGCGGTTACTTTTCATGGTGACAACCATGTTTGTTTCCATTCCTACAGGGATTAAAGTATTCGCTTGGGTGGCAACAATTTGGGGTGGAAAAATTAAATTAACTACACCAATGATGTTTGCTTTGGGTGGGTTAATTATGTTTGTTTTTGCTGGTATTACAGGAATTATGCTTTCTTCTGTACCAGTAGACGTTCATGTTAACAATACCTATTTTGTAGTCGGTCATTTCCATTATGTTCTGTACGGAACAGTGACGATGGGAATGTATGCAGCCATCTATCATTGGTTCCCCAAAATGACAGGGCGGATGTTTAATGAAGGTTGGGGACAAATTCATTTTTGGTTAGCATTCATCGGTACTAATTTGAACTTTTTACCCATGCACCCATTAGGTTTGCAAGGGATGTTACGCCGAGTTGCTTCCTACGCGCCAGAATATACATTTTGGAATGTTCTCGCTAGTCTTGGTGCATTCTTATTAGGAATGTCTACCTTACCCTTCATTTTCAATATCTTAGTTTCTTGGACGCAAGGTGAAAAAGCACCTAATAATCCTTGGCGGGCTATTGGTTTAGAATGGCTGATTTCTTCACCTCCACCTGTTGAAAACTTTGAAGAAATTCCCATTGTGATTAGCGCACCTTACGGCTATGGGAAATCTGAACCCTTAACAGCTAACCTAGAAACCCAAACCATAAGAACAGCCGAATAAAAACAATACAGTTCAGTTAAAGGTTTTTCTTACCTCAGCGTCCTCTGCGTCTCTGCGGTTCGTTAAAAAAAATCAAACTTAACTGAACGTATTGCCAAATCAAAAGGAGAAATACACCAATGGATAGTTCAATTAACCCAGAAGAATTACATCATGTTGCCCATGAACATGAACATGATGAAGAAGGCAATAAAATGTTTGGTTTTATTGTTTTTCTCTTATCAGAAAGTGTCATCTTTTTAAGTTTCTTCGCTGGCTATATTATCTACAAAACTACAACAGTTAATTGGCTTCCTGCTGGTGTTTCAGGACTGGAAGTTACAACACCGACAATTAACACAATTATTCTGGTTTCTAGCAGCTTTGTGATTTACTTTGCTGAAAGATGTTTACAACGTGACAATTTACCAGGATTTCGTCTGTTTTTGTTGGCTACAATAGCAATGGGTAGCTATTTTTTATATGGTCAATATGTAGAATGGAGCGAATTAGAATTTGGCTTCACTTCCGGTACTTTTGGCGGGATGTTTTACCTGTTAACTGGATTTCACGGTTTGCACGTTTTCACCGGGATTTTGTTGCAGTTGATGATTTTGATTCGTTCTTTCATTCCCGGTAATTACGATACTGGTCACTTTGGTGTTAATTCAACTTCGTTGTTTTGGCACTTTGTTGATGTTATCTGGATTGTTTTGTTTATCCTTATCTACGTTTGGCAGTAGGGAAAGCATAGTTCTTATGGTGGGCAATGCCCACCTAAATTATTTTTAATATAAAAATTTTTAATATAAAAATTTTATAACTATTCATTACCCCATTTTTCAGCTTTTTCTTTATATCTATCACTAACTTCATTAATATATTTAGCGGATATTTTCTTCATATTATTTTTATCAGGATTTGCTTTAAAAAACTCAACAAATTTACCATTACATTGCATGAATGTTGTGATAGCTGACATCAAATCATTATCATCAACAGTACATAGTTCATAATGCAAATTACTTACTTGAGGAATGGGGAAATTACCATTATTTACTTGTTTGAGTTGAAGATTATTATCAGTAAAACAGCATTCATAAAATCCAACTAATTTTATGGGTTCTAGATGACCTTTTCCTAATAAAATTCCTAAAGCTATTTTCTCTAAATTTTCAGGAGACGCAGAAAACCATAAAGAAGGAAAACCTTTTCCTTCTTTAATATCCCTTATATAACGACTGGTATCTGGATTTTCTGGAGATAGAATTACCTTGTTTTCTTTACCTTTTTTCCAAAGATCCAGACTTTTTACACTTCTGTAGTAAATTAACTCGCTCACACCTTATAGCGACTCCAAGTATTCGCGTACATAAGTAGTTTTTTCATCTTTAAGCAAATTCTTGGCTTCTGTAAGCAGTTCTTCAGCTATTTGCACTTCTCCTAAAGCAAAACTTATTGCTTCTAGAGCAGAATATCTTACTTCAGCTTTAGAATGTTGAAGAAGTTTTCTGATAATATCAGCCGCATCTTTAGCATAACCTTCTATTTCTAAAAGAGGCTCAATAAGTCTTGCTATGGAAATCAATGCAAATGTATTTAAATTTCCTAAATGTCGCTTTAAGCTATTTACATCAGCCTTAGAAATTACTAGACAACCTTCCAAAAGCTCGTCTCGAATCTCTTCTACTCTATTTTC
This sequence comes from Anabaena sp. UHCC 0451, assembly GCF_034931405.1. Taxonomy (NCBI): domain Bacteria; kingdom Bacillati; phylum Cyanobacteriota; class Cyanophyceae; order Nostocales; family Nostocaceae; genus Anabaena; species Anabaena sp. UHCC 0451. Next base: position 30,546 of record NZ_JAYGHA010000015.1, read on the forward strand.
AAATTCAGAAATATCTGAACTCAGGAATAAATAACGAGATGTATTTTTTTCTGTAGAAACTTCTAACCTGTGTTTTTTAGCCTCTAAAGCTATATCCAACATCTTATAGTGTTCTGGACTACTTCCACCGCTAGATTTAGTACCTCTAAATTGTCCAGTATTTCGATTAATTACTGCACTCATTTGAAAAGCTCCTTTGCTGTTTCAGTAATACTCTTAAAAAATATCTCGTTTCTCAACCATCGCAAATTTCCTTCAAAAATACTTTTAATTGTCTCATGATCATTTGCTTCTAAATTTACTTCTTGAAAAACATCAATATCAAATATTAAAGGATATACTTGTTCTCCTTTCTCATTGTCCATAACTTCAGCAATTGTTTGATTAATAATTGCTCGCGATGGTTGATATTCTGGATGATATACTCTTACTTGCATAAAGTAGCCTTCCATTGTTACTGTTAAATCATTTGGTATTCCTGGTAGTATTTTCATGTAATTGTTTAACTCTATATCTCCTTCGGCAGGTATCATAATTTGGTTTACATAGCGTAAACCCAGACGAGTTACTTGTATTGGAGATGTGATTTCAGTATATTTTTGCCAAAGCTGATATGCTTCTTTATAAAATCTTTCCCATCCTTTATAAGGTTTTAATTTACTGAATGTAAACCCGTTTAATTTAGCTTGAATAATTCTTTTTTTATCCTCAGATATAAAAATATATCCTTCTGGTTTATTCGATATTGACAATAATTGAGGATTTATTATTTCATCAGGATTTTCTAAATTAAATTCAATACCTCCTTTAAATGCCATTTTTTTTTGACAAGTAGGAAAATCTTCCTTAATGTCTTCATGAATATCTAACAATCTTGTATGATCAAAATCTTTATCTACATTGACTGTGATATCCAGGATTGCTTCAGTAATAGGTGGATTAGGAAAGCTCATTTTTCATTTCTTCACAAACCAAGGAATTTAATTTTGAGAAAATCTGTCTCTATTCATAGTCTACAAGAAATAGTGATGATTTTCCGTATAATATTTTGTAATATAGGACTGGTATTTGATTTTTGAAATTCTCTGTGTAGAGAGGGAACTCTTAACAGGGAACAGGGGAAGTGTACGGAGTGTTTTTCAAGAATCAAATATGATTCCTATACCTGATAATATGTTTAATTATCAATCATATTAAGTAGGTGGGCGTTAAAAATTGTCGTTGGGGCAAGGGAACAGGGAACAGGAAGAGAGTTTTGAGCGATTTTACTTTTCTTCGCATACCTTTAAATTTTCTTGTTCACCTACTTATAATAGCTGGTAATCGCGTAATCATCTGGGGTAAATAGGTGAGTGACGACCCTCAGATGGCTGAAAATCCTGAGCGATATGGTATTCCGCCCCCAATTATTGAGCGGATACCATAACTGTGCGGTTTGTGCTTTTCCTCAGCCAGATATTATGACTCTTCTTCTTCTTCAGCAGTTGGATAGACGAAATTAGAACGTCCAGACAAAATTGATTTACCGAGAGAGAGAGCTTTCCGCGCTTCAACAACAGCCTTATGTGTCCAGGTAGCGCGGCGTTTGTCTCGTTTGGATTTGGATGTTTTCTTCTTAGGGACTGCCATGATAGCGGATATCGTGATTCTTGACAACCTTTTTATTCTAAGCCATCGATTGACAATTTTTGCCTTTCTGACTTTTAAAACAAAGGGACTGGGGAGATGGGGAGATGGGGAGATGGGGAGAAGAACTTTCTACCAATCACCTTTTCCCAATCACCAAGGGACTTCCAAATAAAAAAACACTCAACACTATCACGCGAAAAATCTCTCAAACCCTCATTCCTCTGCGTTCTCTGCGCCTCTGCGGTTAGTTAATCCTGATAATTTATTTTTTGGAAGCCCCCAAAACTACTTTTATCGTTTTTCTCCAGGTGGTTGATTTGTTGGTGGCGTTCCAGGTTCGGTAACTATGGGAGGTGTAGCAGCAGGAGTAGAATCAGGTGGTGTTGCCTGTGGTTCTAATAATAGTAGCGATCGCGCCGTTTTGAAGTATGTCACCCACCGTTGGGGATCGGGGCGCTGTTTCCATTGAATGCGACTCACATCCAAAGCTAAAACCGGGGCGATCATACCCTGATTTTGTGCAGTGATAATTATAGAAACTTCAGTGACTAAAATATCTTGGTCAAAACTACGTTGAGCCGCAGCCCTAGCGATCGCTTCTGCCCGTCGCAGAATGGTTTCATAGTTTTCTTCTGGTAATCGGTCAATGGCTAAGTCAACTCTAGCAGTATAAGCTTGGACAATTTGGGGCGATATCACTTCCGTAGCCAACCACAGGGGAAATGCCAACAAAAGCCAACATCCAGCCGGAACGATCCGGATTTTCCTGCCAACTTGGCCAATAAATGAAAAGGGGATGATTGATGATTGTTGAGTGTGAATCCTGTTCATAAACTTGTAGCTCTCCTAAATGATGACTCATCATTTTAATCGAATGCAAGTATTTTCCGATATCTTAACGTCATAAGAACTACTTTCAACAAGCAAACAAAAACCGACAAAGAGCGGGATGGTAAATTACTGGGCGATCGCCATTGGCATCAATCAATATCAATTATTTCAGCCTTTAAGCTGCGCTCAAAACGATGCTGAGGCACTAAAGGAATTTTTGGTGACAGAAGTAGGTTTTTTGCCCCAAAACTGCCTACTCATGACCAATACTTCACCACCGATAGGAGAAAAATCCTCCTATCCAACTCAAGACAATATTCTTTTTTTGTTGGAGGAATTAGCAGCAACATCTTGGCAACCGGAAGACTATCTCTGGTTTTTCTTCAGCGGTTATGGTGTTAACCACAATGACAAAGACTACTTAATGCCAGCAGATGGTAATCCCGAACAGGTTGCGGAAACTGGCATCGAAGTACGAGAAATCATGCAAGGTCTTCAAGCGGCCAAACTGAATTTATTCCTAATATTCGATATCAACCGCGCCTTTGGCACACAAGCCGATGCTCCCGTAGGTCAGGAAATTATCGACATAGCCAAACATCTACAAATGGCTGTCATGCTTTCTTGTCAACCAGAGCAATTTTCCCACGAAAGTAGCGAACTAGGTCACGGATTCTTTACAGCCGCCTTATTAGCAGCTTTGCGTTCTAATCAAGGTAGCAACTTAACAGAATTAGAAAGTTATGTTAGTTCCCTCACCCCAGAACTGTGTCAACACCACTGGCGGCCTCTTCAAAATCCTGTAACTGTCATTCCAGAACATCCGCCGGCTATTTTGCCAATCTTGACATTAGATCCCGACTCGGAAACAGAACAACTAATTTTTCCTGAAGAAAACTTTGCGGTTGCTCGCGTTATTCCCTTGGAGGGAGTGAAGGAATCTAAACATTCCAGCACAGACAGGACTTGGTGGGGAGAAAATAAAAATGCAGGAACTACCCTCAGCAAGACTTCCTCCCAGGTTGATCAATCTACAACTTCAGGTGAATCAGCAGCGAAGTCACCTATAGATAATCAGCAAATATTGGCAACTTCTCCAGAATTAAACACAGGCGCTAGATTTATTCCTTCTTCAGCTAAAGACTACGCCAAGCCTTCAGTCCAGGTAAATACCCCCATTTGGCAACAATTTATTTTATGGGGGGGAGGCAGCATGGTTATAGTCGCCTTAATTACTACTTTTCTCCTCCGTAATCAATCTAGTTTTCGCTTCAACAAGTTATCACCTGCCCTGAATAGTACCACTCGCAACTCGGAATTTTCCCAGAGTTTACCCCCTATTCCTGCTGACGTTGCCACTATAGAACCCATCAGCACTTCTATCGTTTCAACTTCTGACTCTCAAAAGCAAAACCAAGCAGTTTTGGGGATACAAAAAATGTCCCTTAGCTCCACAAAACCTAGTGATTTGAGTCAAGCGATCGCCACTTCCCAAAAAATTCAACCTGGTGAACCGCTTTACCAACAAGCACAGGAGAATATTCAGGTTTGGAGTCAAATGATTTTAGATTTAGCCCAGGAACAGGCTAAACAACAAAAATATGCTGATGCTATCGCTACTGCGGAATTAATTACCAAAAATACAGCCCTTTATCCCCAAGCCCAAGCATTAATTGCAAAATGGCGATTAGAATTCAAGAAGTATATCAGTAATCAAACTCTGTTAGATGCTGCTAATGCGTTAATTCAACCAGAACAAGCATCTACTTACAATCGGGCGATCGAAGTAGCGAAAAAAGTACCATCTGGACAACCAGGGTTTGAAATTGCTCAAAAATCTATTAATAAATGGAGTGAACAGATTTTAGAGTTGGCTAAAAATCGTGCTGCTAAAGGAGAATTCACCGCAGCTATTGAAACTGCGACTTTAGTTCCACAGACAACTTCTGCTTACGAAGATGCTCAGGATGCTATTCAAAAATGGCGCAGCAAGGTTAAAAGCTAATTGGCAACCAATATTAAATATTAAATCCCCGATTTCTTGGCGAAGTCGGGGATTTTCTGATTCACAAATGCTTGGCAAATATTTTATGTGCGCTTGTTTAACAATACTGTGAAATATCTTCGCCGCATTCATCGGCTAAATAACACATAGCGCGAAATCTTAAACCTACAACTTCTTCATATAAAGGGTTCAGTTTACACATTGGGGGAATATGAAACAGGGTTTTACCAAATAATTTGACATCACGCTCAAAAGGACATTGCGCCGGAATTAATTGACACAACCGATGGGCAAATTGGCGATCGCCTACTTTTAAGTTATCCAACCACTGTCGCAAAGGACGCAGAAAACCCCAACCAGATGGCGAATGAGAAGCCTGTAACTCTGTGACATCAGCCTTTTTTGTCTCTGCCTGATGGAACGATACCCAGCTTGCGAAAAAAATCTTTTTGGTGGTACTTTCAAACACCTTCATGGTTACTCCTCTCTTTTTATGAGGGTATTCACCTTACTGATGAATATACAATATGACAATTACTATGCCCGGAAGAATAGTATTCTGACGGAAATTCTGGAAAAAGTGTGAGTAGCCACTTCAAATCAGAACCTGTGTGTTACTACGTCAAGTTAAACTCAATTTCCCCAAAATGGGTACTCTCGTCAGCTAATCTTTTTGATAACTTGACACACTTTAAATTCTAATGAAGTCCTCTACCTTTGGACAGGTTTGGCTGTAACCGTTACAAAACTTAATATATTGAAGGATTATCTGTATACTGGATCACTATAAATGCTATTTATCTAGTATTTAAGGCAGTGATTATGCTGCAAGTTGCTATTTATAGAGTATTAGAGCTAACTTGCTTAGAGTTACGGTGGGTTACATTCCCGGTTTAAGAATACCCCTAAGTCTTTAATTTTCCTGATTTCGCCACGCTTTTTTTCAGGATTATAAACCTCTTCAACCAACGATAAGTAAGTAATATAGGACTCATATTTGAATTTTGAAAAAATC
>NZ_JAYGHA010000015.1:36134-43166 GCF_034931405.1 Anabaena sp. UHCC 0451
ATCCCTATATTATTTTTTAGCTCGCGCTTAATACGCATATTTGACCCTTTTTATAAATCAATATCTATATAGGAATTATGCCAGAATGAGGGATGAAGTTCGTTAGTAAAATGAACCTAGCGTAAGATAACTTTATGAAATCTCTTACAGAAATCGAAGCAGCAATCACCCAACTTTCTGAAATTGAGACGCGTCAGCTTGCAGATTGGCTACAAACATACTTAGAAGATGCTTGGGACAAACAAATCGAAGCTGATGCTAAATTTGGTCGCTTAGATAAATTAATTCAGCTGGCTGAAGCTGATATCACCGCTAACCGCGTTAAACCACTCAATGAAGTCCTTGACAACTGCTGAATTTTGGCGTTTATATGCTGCACTACCGCCGGAAATTAAACAACGGGCAAAAAAGCTTATCGTCTGTGGATGAACAATCAATTTCATCGATCCCTACATTTTAAGAAAGTTGGCAATAACTTATGGTCTGCTCGAATCACGGGCGGATATCGAGCTTTAGCCTTGAAAAAGGGAGAAGATTTCTATTGGTTTTGGATCGGAACACACAATGAATACGATGTGTTAATTGGCTAAAACAAAAACGCAAAGATGCTCAATAACACCTTTGCGCCTTTGCTTCTTTGCGACTCTGCGCGAAATAAATCCTAAGAAGCTACAGCAGTAGAACGAGTACGCCGTCTTCTACCATCAGAAACATTAACAGCAGGTGCTGGAGGTCCATCAGGAACTTGCATCAACAAAGTTAAAGATGGTTGACATTGCAACTCTCGACGCAGAGAACGCTGCAATTCTTTTTCTAAAGTTACCTGCAAACCACCCCAATCTATATCATTTTGTCCGCTTCCCGTCACAAATTCTGACCAACGCACAGTAAGAATTTCCTCAATGCGTTGTTGTACCCATTTGAGTAAAAGCGATCGCTCAATACTCGTCACCACACCTTGGACATGAATTTCTGGTTTTGCCAAAAGTTTACCATTCCAGTCAATAGCAGCAGCAATGGTTACAAGCCCCTCAGAAGCCATACGTTGACGTTCTTGCAACACTTTTGAACTCACCATCCCTGAACTAGTAGTATCAACCAGTTCAATGCCTGATGGCACTTTACCAGCCACACGGATAGAGTCTTCTGTCAGTTCTATGACATCCCCATTCTGAATGATAATCATATTTTCAGCGGGAATACCCATACTCTGGGCGGTTTCCGAGTGCTTCACCAACATCCGGTGTTCACCGTGGAATGGTACAAAGAACTTGGGACGAGTTAAAGCAATCATCAGCTTTTGTTCTTCTTGACAACCGTGTCCAGAAACGTGAATACCTTTATCCCGTCCATAGACCACTTTTGCCCCTTGCATCATCAATTTGTCAATGGTATTAACCACCGCAATGGTATTACCAGGAATGGGGTTAGCGGAGAACACAACTGTATCTCCTTCCCGAATTTTAATGTGGGGGTGTTCTTTATTAGCAATCCGGGTCATAGCTGCCATGGTTTCACCCTGAGAACCAGTAGTGAGAATCAGCACATTTTCATCCGGCATTCCCCGCACAGTATGCAAGGGTTGGAATAGATTATCTTCGCATTTGATGTAACCTAAATTTCGGGCATGGGCAATCAAATTTAGCATCGAACGTCCCACAACTGAGACTACCCGGTTGTGTTTCCTAGCCAGTTGCAAAATCATGTTGATCCGATGCACGCTGGAAGCAAAGGTAGTGACAAATAAGCGCCCAGTGGCTTGAGAAAATACCCGATCAAGATTGGGAAAAACAGAACGTTCTGATGGTGTAAATCCTGGAACTTCGGCGTTAGTGGAATCACTTAATAAGCAAAGTACGCCTTTCTCTCCATGTTCTGCTAGGCGTTGCAGGTCAAACTTCTCGCCATCAACTGGGGTGTGGTCTATTTTAAAGTCGCCTGTATGGATAACTACACCTAGTGGGGTGTGAATAGCGACCGTAAAACTATCAGCGATGGAGTGGGTGTTGCGAATGTATTCGACAAAAAAGGCTTCACCAATGCGGACAACGTCACGGGGAAGGACTGTTCTTAATTCTGTACGATCTCGTACCCCGGCCTCTTCCAATTTGCCCTCTAGCATCGCCATTGCTAGTCTGGGTCCATAAATCACTGGGATGTCGAATTGCTTGAGGTGAAAAGCAATACCACCAATATGGTCTTCATGACCATGAGTAACAATCATGCCTTTAATTTTGTGGCGATTTTCCCGTAGATAGGTTGTATCCGGTAAAACGATATTAACCCCGTGCATTGCTTCTGTGGGAAAAGCCAAACCTGCGTCTAAGAGAATTATTTCATCGTTATACTCAAAAACACAAGTATTCTTACCTATTTCATGTAGTCCACCCAAAGGAATAATTTTTAGGGCAGCGTTATCTTCGTTTTTAGCCATTTTCTCCTTGATATTTTGTTAGTTGTTAATCAGTTGATAGTTAGCATTTTTGTATGAAATACAACATTAAATGCCTATTGAATTCAGTGTAAAAACCTTCAATGTTAACTTCAAATATCTAATCAATTTTTTCTTGAATAAATAAAAAGGAATTGACACTGTTTGCGTAGCGTCTCATAGAGAAGGATTCTTATATCTTGCAGTTATTGCTCAGTTAGAGGACAGATGTTTAAATTGCAGCTTACCAGCAATGATTACCATTTATTTATAAGTATCTTTGGAAACTAATATCTGGCTAGTATGCAACATATTGGCGCTCATAATAAACTAAGTTTATGCAACACTGCCTCTAACTTCTGACATATTTCTGTATCAGCTTCCCATAGTGGTGAACGCACTGAACCAACCTCCCAGCCTTGAAGTTTTAATGCTTGTTTAACAGGAATAGGATTTGTTGTTAAAAATAAAGCTTTAAACAATGGGAATAGTTGTAAATGAATCTCGGTTGCAACTTGAATTTTGCCTATATTAAAGGACGAAATCATCTGTTTTAGTTGATTACCGACCAGATGAGAAGCTACGCTGACTACACCCTTAGCCCCAATCGCTAACAGAGGCAAGGTTAAAGAATCATCTCCAGCGTAAATCTGAAATTCCTGTGGTGTCAAGCGGCGAATTTCACTAGCTTGGTCTAAGTTACCACTGGCTTCTTTAATGCCCACAATATTGTCGATTTGTGCTAACTGCACGACGGTTTCTGGACTCAGATTTTGACCAGTCCTCCCAGGAACATTATATAACAACATTGGTAGGTCTGGGCAGGCTTGGGCGATCGCCTGGAAGTGTTGATATAACCCTGCTTGGGGTGGTTTGTTGTAATAGGGGACAACTTGTAAAGAACCATGTACTCCTATTCTAGCTGCTTTTTGGGTGGCGGCGATCGCTTCGGTGGTGGAGTTAGAACCACATCCAGCAATTACCTGAGCTTTACCTGCTACAGCTTGCAACACCTCAACAAATAGCTGATACTCCTCATCCCAACTCAATGTAGGAGATTCACCTGTAGTCCCACACACAACTAATGTATCTGTACCATTGTCAACTAAATGTGCTGCTAATTTGCCTGCTACTTCATAGTTAACATTTCCGTCTGTTTTAAACGGCGTAATCATAGCCGTTAAAATTGTCCCAAAATCTCCCACCCTGTTTTCACTCCTGCTTTGTCATTAGTTATTAGTCATTAGTCATTAGTTATTAGTCATTAGTGAGGAGGTAGAAGAAAGTACGATTACACAATTCTTAATCCCCAATTCCCAATCTATACTGTTACCGATTTGAGTAGGTTTTTCTCTACTAATAATTCGGCAATTTGTACTGCATTTAAAGCCGCACCTTTACGGATTTGATCACCACACAGCCAGAGTTCTAAGCCACAAGGATGAGAAATATCCTGACGAATTCTCCCGACTAACACTTCATCCCGACCACTAGCTTCTATGGGCATGGGAAAATGATTTGTTTGCCAATCTTCTACTAATTTAACACCTGGAGAATGACTTAAAATTGCTCTCGCCTCATCTGGACTAAAAGGTGTTTCAAACTCTAGGTTAATTGCTTCTGAATGGGCGCGGAGTACGGGAACCCGTACACAAGTGGCAGTAATTCTGATTTCTTGACTACCAAATATTTTGCGAGTTTCGTTGACCATTTTGAGTTCTTCCTCACAATAGCCTAAATCTGTCATTGGGGAATTATGGGGAAATAAATTAAAGGCCAAGGGGTAAGGCAATACTTCCGCCACTGGTGGCTGTCCTTGTAATATAGCACTGGATTGGGTTTTAACTTCCTCCATGGCTTTTGCACCAGCACCACTAGCTGATTGGTAAGTAGCAGCTACAATCCGTTTGACTGGTTTTACTTGATGCAGTGGCCAGACTGCCAAGGTCATTAAAATTGTGGTGCAGTTAGGATTGGCAATAATGCCCTTGTGATTTGCTGCTGCGTGGGGATTCACCTCTGGGACTATCAAAGGCACATCTGGGTGCATACGGAAAGCACTAGAGTTATCTATGACTACTGCCCCTTTTGCCACAGCTATCTCAGCCCAGGTTTTGGATGTTCCACCCCCGGCACTAGCCAGCACTATATCAACATTATCAAAAGAGCGATCGCTGACTGCCTCAATTAAGATATTTTCTTCTTTAAACTTGAGGGTCTTGCCCGCACTTTTTGCTGATGCTAATAATTTTAAATCAGCCAGGGGAAAATTGCGGCTCTCTAGTAATTCTAGCAACTCTGTGCCTACAGCACCAGTCGCACCCAAAATAGCTACACGATAAGATTTTGACAAACTCGACTCCTCCTTCTAAGAGGTTAATAACATTTTCTGTAAAACGTAAAACTCAAAATATCTATAATAACGATCCTTAGCAATCCCAGGAATTTGCATATTTCATTAGCTATTCTCCTGATTTTAGTAGATAGATATCTATATTATCTAAAAACATTTATTATTTTACTTATAAACTGAATCTATAGTGAAAGCAAAGAAGAATCATTTTTTTCCATAACATAAGTTCACAGAATCACATTACTGGTATCATTTTCGATGATAGTTTACTATGTTAGAGCTACTATGTTGACAGGATATCACAGAGTGAGCAACCTGAGTAAAATTTTGCGCTCAATAGCCTCATTCTGATTTACAAACCTTCATAGCTAAGAATCAAGTTGGTTTTTAGGTTTTCGATGCCTGATAACTACTCAATTTTCAGAAATTAGCTTTGGAGATGCTATCAGTAAAGATATTGCAGTAAAGTTGATAGATGCTATCCATAATCAAAACCCTGCTCAGGATGTAGTCATGTTCAAGATATGCCATTATCAGCCAGAATATTATGATTGTGGCGGTTGTGGACAGATTCAAGACAGTGATTTAAATGCTGCTATTAATTGAAAAGAAGCGCCTGTAGACAGAGTACATGAGGCAAGTGTGGAATTTAGCCTGTGGACAAGAATCCGCTATCGGACTTGGTAGAAGCAGTCAGCTTGTAGAAGTTTTGTGTTGCACAAAACTTAATTCCCACTGTGAGACATCAAATTAAGAAAGCGGGAGAGCCGCTTTTTAAGTGTACTCTCAAAATGAAAACACCAAAAAACAGAGACAAAGCATGAAAGTTACCCAGGAAAAACTTGAAAAAAGCCAAATTGGACTAGAAATAGAGCTTACAGCGGAAATTACCAAACAAAAATACGAACAAGTCATTAAAAACTTAAGTGGTACTGTAAATATTCCTGGGTTTCGTAAAGGCAAAGTACCCCGGCAGATATTATTACAGCGCCTGGGTACAAGTCGTATCAAAGCAGCGGCACTGGAAGAACTAATTCCCGAAGGTATTGAGGAGGCTGTCAAACAAGAAGCCATCCCAGCCATTGGACAACCACGATTACGCTCCTCTTTTGATGATTTGATTAATAATTATCAACCAGGTCAGCCCCTGATGGTTTCTGCGTCTGTGGATGTAGAGCCAGAAATCAATCTTCAGCAGTATACGAATTTCCAAGTCAAAGCCGAGGAAATCAAGTATGACACCACAAAGGTGGATACGGTGTTAGACAAGGAACGGCAACAAATGGCCACCTTAATTCCCGTAGAAGGAAGAGCAGCCCAAATTGGTGATGTTGCTGTAGTTGATTTTAGCGGTGTGCTAACCAAAGCCGAAGGTGAGGACGAATCAACAGAACCTACACCCATTCCCGGTGGAGAAGCAACTGATTTCCAAGTGGAATTGCAAGAAGATAAGTTTATCCCTGGTTTTGTTTCCGGTATGATAGGCATGAATGCTGGAGAGACTAGAGAAATTGCGGCTCAGTTTCCAGACCCTTATGCCAGCCCAGAATTAGCAGGTAAGCCAGCACTGTTCACGGTGACGCTCAAAGAAATTAAGGAAAAAGAACTACCGGAATTGAATGATGACTTCGCTCAAGAAGTAAGTGATTTTGAGACTTTGGCAGAATTACGGGCTTCTTTAGAAACACGTTATCAAAAAGAAGCTGACGAGCAAACTAAAGCGAATAAGCAAGAAGCTTTGTTGGCAGAACTGCTCAAACACGTAGAAATTGAATTACCAGAAACTTTGATTGATAAAGAAGTCGATGCCATGCTGACACAAACAGCAATGAAATTGTCAGAGCAAGGACTAGACGTGAGAAAGCTGTTTACTCAAGATATTATTCCCCAATTGCGGCAGCGATCGCAACCAGAGGCAATTGAACGCATCAAGCGTTCTCTAGCTCTAGAAGAAATCGGTAAACGGGAATCTATCCAAGTGACAACTGAAGAAGTAGCAGCCAAAGTCAAAGAACTGTTAGAACAGTACGCTGATGAGGATATAGATGCAGTTAGACTGCAATCGGTAGTGGAAGCACAACTGGTAAATGAAAAAATCATAGATTGGCTGTTAGAGCATTCATCTGTGGAACTAGTCCCCGAAGGTTCTTTAAGTACCCCAGAAGAAACTGATTCAGAAGCTGAAAGCACTGAAGCTACTACTGAGGAAGCAGAAACCACCAGTCCTGAGTAAAGGTGACAGAGAATA
>NZ_JAYGHA010000015.1:43272-128896 GCF_034931405.1 Anabaena sp. UHCC 0451
TAGGTGATTGGTAATTGGTAATTGGTAATTGGTAAAAACCTTTTCCCAGTCCCCAATCCCCAATCCCCAGTCCCCAGTCCCCAATCCCCAATACCCAGTCCCCAGTCCCCAGTCCCCAATCCCCAATCCCCAATCCCCAATCCCCAATCCCCTGCTGCCAACAGAAACAACTGAAGATAAGGCATAATGGTTAAAACATAGCTCAAATACAAATTTCCATCCTGAAAACAGCAGCCATCAGGGCTGTAAACTCTGTCCCACTTATTGTTAAATAATTTTGTATGATTGTATCGCAGTCAGGAAATTACCCCATCAACAGCTTGAGTCCCATTGGCATTAGCTGTAACTACAGTAGCCCTAACAACATCGTACCGATGGTGGTAGAACAATCTGGTATGGGAGAAAGGGCTTTTGATATCTACTCACGCTTACTGCGAGAGCGGATTATTTTTTTGGGAACGCCCATAGATGATAATGTAGCCAATTCAATAGTTGCCCAATTGCTATTCCTGGACGCTGAAGATTCAGAAAAGGATATTCAACTTTACATCAATTCTCCTGGTGGCTCAGTTTACGCAGGAATGGCAATTTATGATACTATTCAACAAATACGTCCTGATGTTGTTACCATCTGTTTTGGTCTAGCAGCAAGTATGGGGGCATTTTTGTTAACCGCTGGGACGGCAGGAAAACGGATGTCTTTGCCTGATTCTCGGATTATGATTCACCAACCCCTTGGTGGCGCTCAAGGACAAGCAATTGACATTGAAATACAGGCACGAGAAATTCTTTACATTAAGGGCAACTTGAATCAGTTAATGGCTCATCATACTGGTCAACCCTTAGAAAGAATTGAAGCAGATACAGAACGCGACTTTTTTATGTCAGCAGAAGAAGCAAAGAACTACGGTTTAATCGATCAGGTTATTTCTAGACAAAACCTGCCTTCAGCAGGGGAAACCGTCACCATTCTGAAATAAGAGGCTTGGTATGTCTAAATACGACTCCCATTTAAAATGTTCGTTTTGTGGCAAGTCTCAGGAGCAGGTGCGTAAACTAATCGCGGGTCCGGGAGTCTACATCTGCGATGAATGCGTGGACTTGTGTAATGAAATCCTAGATGAAGAGTTACTTGATACAAGTGGTGCGGCTGCCCAACCTGCACCAAACGCAGAAGCACCTCAAAAACGCCGCACTAATTCTGCCAATCTCTCATTTAACCAAATCCCCAAACCAAGAGAGATTAAAAAATATTTAGATGAACACGTAATTGGTCAGGACGAAGCGAAAAAAGTTTTGTCAGTTGCAGTTTACAACCATTACAAGCGGTTAGCTATTGCTCAGTCTAAAGGTAATGGTAAAGGTGGGGCTGATGATGCGGTAGAACTACAAAAGTCCAATATTTTATTAATGGGACCGACTGGTTGCGGTAAAACCCTGTTAGCGCAAACTCTGGCCAAAATCCTGGATGTACCCTTTGCTGTTGCAGATGCCACAACTCTGACAGAAGCGGGTTATGTTGGGGAAGATGTGGAAAATATCTTGCTGCGACTTTTGCAGGTGGCAGATTTGGATGTGGAGGAAGCACAACGGGGAATTATCTATATTGATGAAATTGATAAAATTGCCCGCAAGAGTGAAAACACTTCCATTACCAGAGATGTTTCTGGGGAAGGGGTACAGCAAGCCCTGTTGAAAATGCTAGAAGGGACAATTGCTAATGTACCACCCCAGGGCGGACGCAAGCATCCTTATCAAGATTGTATCCAGATTGACACCAGTAACATCCTGTTTATCTGTGGTGGTGCGTTTGTGGGTTTGGAAAAAGTCGTAGATCAGAGAGTGGGTAAAAAGTCAATTGGTTTTGTGCAATCAGGGGAAGGGCAATCTAAAGAAAAACGGGCAGCAGATACACTCCGTCATCTGCAACCGGATGATTTGGTGAAATTTGGCATGATTCCCGAATTTATCGGGCGGATGCCAATGGTAGCCGTTGTAGACCCACTGGATGAGGATGCGCTCATGGCGATTCTTACCCAACCACGTAGCGCCTTGGTGAAGCAGTACCAAAAACTGCTGAAGATGGATAATGTCCAATTAGATTTTAAAACAGATGCGTTAAAAGCGATCGCTCAAGAAGCATATCGTCGCAAAACTGGAGCAAGGGCGTTGCGGGGTATTGTGGAAGAATTGATGCTGGATGTGATGTATGAGTTGCCATCTCGTAAAGACGTAACTCGCTGCTCAGTGACGCGGGAAATGGTTGAAAAACGTTCTACTGCTGAACTGATAGTACATCCCTCTTCACTACCTAAACCAGAATCAGCGTAATTGAGGAGTCAGGAGTCAGGAGTCAGGAGTCAGGAGGCAGGAGGCAGAAGGCAGAAGGCAGAAGGCAGAAGGCAGAAGAAGTTCTTTAATTTTGACTGTTCCCTGTTCCCTGTTCCCTGTTCCCTGTTCCCTGTTCCGAATTTTTAATTGTGAAAAATGGCTTATATAAATGTTCGGGGTGTTGAGCATTATTACGAATGGATGAAACAACCATCAGATGTGGTAAAGCCTGTGATGGTTTTTATTCATGGTTGGGCTGGTTCGTCTAGATATTGGCGCAGTACAGCTGAGGCTTTATTAGATAATTTTGATTGTTTGCTGTATGATATGCGGGGTTTTGGGCGTTCTCATGGTAAACCCACTATTAACCAAGCTGCGGAGTCTGTAGTTGAGTCGCAGTCTACCCAGGAAAAAGCTGCGGCTATTGCTGAGTTAAGTTATGAATTAACAGAATATGTGGAAGATTTAGCTGTTTTATTAAATGAGTTAAATCTTAATCGTGTCTATATTAATGCCCATTCAATGGGTGCTTCTGTTGCTACTTTATTTTTTAACCGCTACCCCGAACGAGTGGAAAAGGGGATTTTAACTTGTAGCGGTATTTTTGAATATGACGAAAAAGCCTTTGCTGCTTTTTATAAATTCGGGGGAATGGTAGTTAAATTCCGTCCTAAATGGTTAGGGAAAATACCCTTAGCTGACAGAATGTTTATGGCGAGATTTTTGCATAGTCCTATTCCCAAATCCGAAAGACAAGCTTTTTTACAAGATTTTATTGATGCTGATTATGATGCAGCTATAGGGACAATTTTTACTTCTGTGAGTAAGGAACAAGCGGAATTAATGCCCCATGAGTTTGCTAATTTGACTGTTCCTACGCTGTTGGTAGCGGGAGAATATGACATTATTATTCCGGCAGAGATGGGACGGCACGCAGCATCATTAAATGACAAAGTTGAGTTTGCTTTGATTCCTAATACTGCCCATTTTCCCATGTTGGAAGACCCAAAAACTTACTTGGAAAAGGTGCGCGAGTTTTTGAATAATTGATAATTGCATAGTGTGTTATTTTAGAGGTAAATAGGGGGTAAATTTATGATAGTTACTACTAATTTATCACAACTCTATGAAACTGATGACTATGAATGGTTATTAGCCAATATTGAATTATTAAAACAAGGTAGATTTAATGAATTAGATTTAGAGAATTTAATTGAGGAGTTGGAAGACTTGGGGAATGAAAGGAAAAATGCTGTAGAAAGTTTATTACAGCAAATTATTAGACATTTATTATTATACCAATATTGGCAGATTGAAGTTGAAAGAAATTCTGGACATTGGCAAGCTGAAATTTATAGTTTTCGAGATCAACTAAATGCTAAATTAACAGCAAATTTACGTAATCATTTAGTTGGACAAAGACTAAAAATTTATCAAAGAGCTTTAGGATATGTCCAAAGAAAAACTAATTATGAAGTTGATTTTCCTGAAGAATGTCCTTATACTCTTGAACAGTTGTTAGATATTGATTATTTTGGTTAAATTATATCTTATACCAAGCGATTAAAAATCGCAGCTACACAGACAAAACCCACCTTCGTGGGTTTAATTTCTTTCAGTCCAGGTAGGTGGACTTTGTTTGTATAGTAGCGTTCGCCTTTGGCGTGGCGTAGCCATATTATATTCGCCTTAAACTTTGCTATAATCAAATAATTAGGAGGTGAAAATATGAAAGTTCTGACTAATTTATCACAACTATATGAAATTGATGACTATGAATGGTTATTAGCCAATATTGAATTATTAAAACAAGGGCGTTTTGATGAGTTAGATTTAGAAAATTTAATTGAGGAGTTGGAAGACTTGGGGAATGAAAAGAAAAACGCCGTTGCTAGTCTTTTAGAACAAATTATTAGACATCTTTTATTACTGCAATTTTGGACAGAAGAAGTAGAAAGAAATGGTCATCATTGGCAAGCGGAAATTGTCAGTTTTAGAAACCAATTAAAACGCCGTTTAACTGGTAATTTACGTAATTATTTATCTCAAGAAATGCTAGATATTTATGCTGATGCTTTAAAATATGTCCAGGTAAAAACTAAGTTTAAAGTGGATTTTCCTAAACAATGTTCTTATTCTCTTGAACAGTTGTTAGATGTTGATTATTTTGGGTGATTGGGAATTGGTGAAATAAGAGGTGAAGTTATGAGTGTAATGAGTAATTTGGAGTATTTACAACAACTCTATGAAACTGATGACCATTTGTGGTTATTAGAAACTATTGAATTATTAAAACAAAGACGTTTTGATGATTTAGATTTACAGAACTTAATTGAGGAGTTGGAATCATTGGCAAAAAGAGATCAACATAAAGTTAAAAGTTTACTGGAACAAATTATAAGACATCTTTTATTACTGCAATTTTGGCAGGAAGAATATGATAGGAATAAAAATCATTGGCGTTCAGAAATTAGAAGTTTTCGAGTACAGTTAAAAGATAGATTAACAACTAATCTGTATAATTATTTGAGTTCTATTTTTACAACTGTTTATCAAGATGCTTTGGGTTATGTTCAGGAAAAAACAGGTTTTAATGTGAATTTTCCCCCACAATGTCCTTATTCTCTTGAACAGTTGTTAGATATTGATTATTTTGGTTAATAGAAATCCAGAAATCCAGTTTGAAAAGCGATTATAAATCGCGGCTACACAGACAAAACCCACCTATTCCTTCGGAACGCTCCGCGAACGTGGGTTCAGAAGCCTTGATTTTTCATTAGTCCACGTATCCCTTACGGGACCGAAGGAATAGGTGGACTTCGCTTGTGTAGTAGCGTATCCCTAACGGGAACCGGAGGCATCTTTATATTCGCTTTTCAAACATCCTCTCATAGCTAAAGTCTGTTAAAACCGACTATTTTATATATACCAGGAGTGTGTTTTATGAAATTCAATCGCAGTCAAGTTAAAAAATATCTGCAATTATCTGATTTTACATCTCTATTTATTGAAGAATTGGGTTGGGATTATGCTGAAACTTCTCCCATTTATTTAACTGTAGATGAAGAAAATTATACCATAGAAGCTACTGCCCAAAAACGCGGGATGATGGTTTATCATTGTGTTTCTGATAAGGGGATTTTACCTATTTCTAAAATTAGAAAAAAGATTGATACAGAAATTACAAGTTATAGTCAAGAACATTTAATTATTTATACTGATAAAAACCAAGAAAAACAAGTTTGGCAATGGGTAAAAAGAGAATCTGTAACTAAAACCAAAAGCAAAGAAACTACTTTTAATATTACTCAATCTGGAGAGTTATTAACTCAAAAATTAGAATCTTTATTTATTGATTTTGCTGAGGAAGAAAGTTTAACTTTAACTGACGTTACTAAACGCACTCAAAACGCTTTTGATATTGATAAGGTTACTAAAAAGTTTTTTGATGATTTCC
Organism: Anabaena sp. UHCC 0451; assembly: GCF_034931405.1. NCBI lineage: Bacteria > Bacillati > Cyanobacteriota > Cyanophyceae > Nostocales > Nostocaceae > Anabaena > Anabaena sp. UHCC 0451. The sequence continues at coordinate 49,061 of NZ_JAYGHA010000015.1, forward strand.
AGTTAGAACATCGGAAATTTGTTACCTTTATTCAAGGAATAGATAATTTAAAAGATGCTAATTGGTACGCTTCGGTAATTTTGAATCGGTTGATGTTTATCTATTTTCTCCAGAAAAAGGGATTTTTAGATCATGGTAATACTAATTATTTACAAGATAAGTTAAAAATTAGTCAAACTAGAGGTACAGATTTATATTATCAAGAGTTTCTCACAACTTTGTTTTTTGATGGTTTTGGTAAAAGTGAGAAGTTCCGTAAAGATGAAACTCCCGCTTTAATTGGCAAGATTAAATATATCAATGGTGGTTTATTTTTACCCCATATTATTGAGGAGAAATATCACGGTAAAATTACCATTAGTGATGCTGGTTTTGAAGATATATTTAAGTTATTTTCTGGTTATACTTGGCATTTAGATGATACTCCAAGCGGTAAGGATGATGAAATTAATCCTGATGTTTTAGGGTATATTTTTGAGAAGTATATTAACCAAAAGGAGTTTGGGGCTTATTACACTAAACCGGAAATTACTAATTATCTTTGTGAACGGACTATTAATAAATTTATTAGTGAGAAAATTGGTAATGTTCAGGTTTTTGAACATCTGAATAATCAATTGTGTCAGCAATTATTAGATGATGTTTTACCTCAACTTTCAATTTTAGATCCTGCTTGTGGTAGTGGGGCGTTTTTGGTGGCTGCTTTACAACATTTAATTAAGATTTATACGGCGATTTTTGACTTTATTCAAGTTTCGGGAAATGAGTCAAATCAAGCTAGATTAAGTAAGATTAAAAAAGATCATCCTTCTTTAGATTATTACATCAAAAAACGGGTAATTACAGATAATCTCTATGGTGTGGATATCATGGAGGAAGCGGTGGAAATTGCAAAGTTACGCTTGTTTTTAAGTTTGGTTGCTTCTGCGAAAACTGTTGATGATTTAGAACCTTTACCTAATGTTGATTTTAACATTATGGCAGGTAATTCTTTAATTGGTTTAATTCGGGTTGATAATGAACGTTTTGATATTCAGGGAAATCTGAAAAATCCTGATATTTTACAACTATTAAATGCTAGGAAGTATCAAGATATTTTAAATGAAAAAAATGAAAGTATTAGGAAGTATAAGGAACACGCTTTTATTATCGGAGAGGTTGAAGGAACTGAACAAGAAGATCGTTTAGAAAGTTTGAGACATCATATTCATGATGTTAACCGAGAATCAATGATTAAGTTAAATGAATTGTTATTAAAAGAGTTTGGGAATTTAAAGATTAAATATGAGGAAGTGCAGTTAAAGGGAAAAGCTACTAAACGGGTTTTAAATATTGCTGATATGGAAGGGTTAAAACCTTTTCATTGGGGTTATCATTTTGATCAAATTATTGCTAAAGGTGGTTTTGATATTATTTTAGGTAATCCTCCTTGGGAAACTTTTCAACCTAATGGAAAAGAATTCTTTTCTCAATATAGTGACAATATTTTTAAAAATAAAATGTCTTTAAAGGAATTTAAACATGAAATTGATAAATTATTAGTCAATGAGGATATTAAAAATAATTGGCTACAATATCAAAGTAATTTTGTTCACACAAGAGAATATTTTAGAGTTGCTGAACAATATCAAAATCAAGTTCCTATTATTGATGGGAAAAGACATGGTAAAGATATTAATTTATATAAGTTGTTTGTAGAACAATGTTTAAATTTACTTTCTCCACATGGTGAATGTGGTTTGGTTATTCCTAGCGGTATTTATACTGATTTAGGATGTAAGCAATTGCGAGAAATGTTATTTTCTCAAACTAAGATAACTGGTTTATTCTGTTTTGAAAATAGAAAAGCTATTTTTGAAGGTGTTGATAGTCGGTTTAAGTTTGTGGTTTTGACTTTTGAAAATGGCAATAAAACTTTATCTTTTCCTGCTAAGTTTATGCGTCATGATGTAGGAGAGTTAAATAGTTTTCCTGATAATGATTGTATGAATATTTCTGTCGATTTAATTAAACAGTTATCCCCTGATTCTCTTTCGGTAATGGAGTTTAAATCTGATTTAGATATTGTCATAGCTGAAAAAATGAGTCGGTTTCCTTTGTTGGGTGAAGAAATTCAGGATAAATGGAATTTAGAATTACATCGTGAATTTAATATGACTGATGATGCTTATTTGTTTAAAACTGAACCAGAAAAGGGAAGATTACCTTTATATGAAGGGAAAATGATTCATCAATTTACCCATCAATGGAGTCAACCTAAATATTGGATAAATGAATCAGAAGCAAGAAAAGCATTTTTGAAAAAAAAGCAACATGATACAAACATAAAATTAGATTATCAGTATTATCGTTTTGCTTATCGTGCAATTGCTAGAAATACAGATATTCGTACTTTAATTGGAAGTATTGTTCCTAAAAATGTCTTTTGTGGTAATTCGTTAAATTTAGCAACGCCCAATTTCAATACTAAAGAACTATTAGTAATTTCTACTTTACTCAACAGTTTTGTTGTTGATTTCGCTTTGCGTCAAACAGTTTCTGCGAACATTAATATGTTCTACATTTATCAATTACCCGTACCCAGATTAACAGAAAAAGACGCATATTTTAACGAAATAGTAGAACGTGCGGCCAAACTAATATGTACAACACCAGAATATGATGAATTAGCGAAAGAAGTTGGTTTAGAAAGTCATAAAAACGGAATTACAGACGAGAGAGAAAGAGGGAAAATCCGCGCAGAATTAGATGGAATAATTGCCCATTTATATGGGTTAACAGAAGGGGAATTTAGTCATATATTGAGTACCTTTCCTATTGTTGCAGAAACGGTGAAAGATGCGGCTTTAAAGGCTTATCGGGAATTACAAGATCCCCGACTTCTTAACTAAATCTGGTGGATAAATGATAAATTAATCATAGAAGTCGGGGATCTGAATTAACCTCATATTAAAAGTTTATTCCTTGCGATCGCAAAATTTCCTCTAAATATTCTACTCTTTTTCTTTCTTGATCAGCACGTTGTTTTTCTTCATCAGCGCGTTGTTTTTCAATTGCTACTTTTTCATCTCCTATTAATAGAAGTTGTCCTTTTTCATCACACCATCTTAACCATTGATAGTTTTTCCCTTCAAATTCTCCTTCCCAAACAATTAAACCTAAACCTACTCCTTCTAACCAATTTGTAGATAATAATTGATAATTAACACCTATTAATTGATAGATGTAAAGATTTGATTTTCCTAAATAATAGAAAGGATCAAAAACCACATAATAACCTACTCTCGCTTGGGTATAATCTTTTAATTTAGTTCCTAATTCATTTCCCACTTTATTAGAAACTATTTCAATAACTATTTCTGGAGATTTACCAAAATTCCAAGTAAAATAAGATTGATCTTTTTTCTCTGACCAATCTTCTGGTAAAGTAACTTCTAAACTTAACATAATATCAGGAACAAGGGGAGGTTTATTCGCTGCATAAAATAAACCTACATTAGCAGTAGCTAAAAATGGTTCACTAACATTAAAAGAACTATAAAGAGAAGAAACTAATAAACGTTGTTGTTTTTCAGAAATTAAATTATCCACTGGTTCTCCATCATCAATAATCGCATCCGTTAGATCAGGAATAGCAGGTTTTTCAAAATCATCAGGACTAGGTTTACGATTGGTAATTTCTGAGGTTAAAGATTGAGTCATTATAGAATACTCCTGGGAGTAAGGGAGACAATATCTTATGTTAATTATTATATCATTTGATTGTTAATGATGAGAAAATTAAGTTGTAATTAGTTACATTTATTGAACTATTTAGGGCATAACAAGTATAAACAATACGTAATTAATAAAATCTTGAATAAACTTTATGCTCAACTGTCAAGAGGTAGAATCTATGTTAGGAATCACACTCAAGCAAACAAGAGTTTATCAAGAAATTAAAGAAGAAGGCCGGGAAGAAGGAAAAGAAGAAGGACGAGAAGAAGGACGAGAAGAAGGACTAGAGGAAGCAACTTTTAATTTAGTCATGCGACTGTTGAGTAAGCGGTTTGGTAAAATATCGCCGAAAATACGCGGTTCTGTTGCTGGTTTATCCTTACATATTTTAGAAGAGTTGAGTGAAGCATTATTAGATTTTAAGAATGTGGATGATTTACTTGCTTGGTTAGCAAAAGTTGCAGATTAAGATTTGATGATAATTAAAGATCCCCGACTTCTTTGATAAATCTTGTGAATAAATGATAAATTGATGATAGAAGTCGGGGATCTGGAAATGTGTTATAATATCTAAATTAGTAAAATGTTTAAGGAGTTAAAAAAATGAAACGAGAAAAACTAATCACTTTTTTAAAAGATCATGCAGTAGAGATTCGAGGTTATGGTGTAAAATCTCTCGGTTTATTTGGTTCGGTAGCGAGAGATGAAGCGACGCTTAAAAGTGATATTGATTTATTAGTAGAGTTTGAGGGAAAAGTGACATTTGACTGTTATATGGATTTAAAATTTTTTCTGGAGGATAGTTTAGGATATCCAGTAGATGTAGTTAGTAAAAAGATGTTAAAACCTCAAATTAGAGATGTAGTTGAATCAGAGGTTATCTATGTCTCGTAGTCTCAGATTGTATTTTGATGATATTTTAAATAGTTGCAATAAAGTTTTACGATATACGGAAGGTATGGAATATGCTCAGTTTTTTGAAGATGAATTAAGGTTTGATGCTGTACTGCGAAATCTGCAAATCATCGGGGAAGCAATTAAGCAAGTACCGATGGAAACTAGAGAGCGATATCCTTCAGTAGAATGGCGGAAAATAGCAGGTTTAAGAGATGTTTTAGCTCATGCTTATTTCAGTCTAGAAAATGAAACAATTTGGGATATCGTGCAGAATAAAGTTCCTATACTGCAAGCACAAATTGAGGATATTTTTCAACAAGAATTTGGTAATTAATAAAAACTATGCCCCGGATTTTTGATAATATTAATGATCAACTATTACCTATACTCAAAAAAAGCCTCCAATCTGCCAATAGGGCTGATTTTTGTGTGGGTTATTTTAACTTGCGAGGATGGAAATTAATACAAGAGGAAATTGAACAATTTAGCGGAGGAGAAAATAATAGTTGTCGGTTATTAATTGGAATGCAAAAACTCCCCAAAGATGAACTACAGGAAATGTTAGGTTTAGGAATATCTCATAAACCTATAGATACAAGTAAATCTTTGCAACTACAAAAACGCATAGTTCATGAATTTCGACAACAATTAATGATCGGAAAACCAAATAATGCTGATGAATTGGGTTTAAAAAGACTTAAATCACAATTAAAATCTCAAAAAGTAATTGTTAAACTCTATTTACGTCATCCTCTCCACGCGAAATTATATTTAGTTCCTCAAAATCATGCCAATTTACCCGCTATCGGTTTTTTAGGAAGTAGTAATTTAACCTTTTCAGGATTATCAGCACAAGGAGAATTGAATGTAGATATATTAGATCATGATGCTACCAATAAATTACAAACTTGGTTTAATGAACGCTGGGAAGATAGATTTTGTTTAGATATTTCTGACCAATTAGCAGATATTATAGATGAAAGTTGGGCAACAGACAAGTTAATTGATCCTTATTATGTGTATCTGAAAATGGCTTATCATCTCTCTCAAGAAGCGCGAGATGGTTTGAGTCAATATCAAATCCCTTCTGATTTTCAATTATTTCCTTTTCAAGCAGCAGCGGTGAAAATAGCCGCGCATTACGTTAACCGTCGTGGTGGGGTGATGGTTGGTGATGTGGTAGGATTAGGAAAGACATTAGTAGGAACAGCAATAGCGAAAATTATCGAAGAAGATTTTGGCATTAGTACCTTAATTATTTGTCCTAAAAATCTCGTTTCTATGTGGGAAAAATATCGAGAAGAATATGGTTTAAGAGGTGCAGTAATTTCTATTAGTAAAGTTACTAAAATCTTACCCACAATTCCCGCGCGTTTTCGGTTAGTCTTAATAGATGAAAGTCATAATTTAAGAAATAGAGATGGACAACGTTATGCAGCTATTAAAGAATATATAGAACAAAGCGGAAGTCGTTGTATTTTACTTACCGCAACTCCCTATAATAAAAGCTATTTTGACTTATCTGCACAGTTGCGTTTATTTATTCCTGAATCCAAAGATTTAGGAATTAAACCAGAACATTTAATTAGAGAATTGGGGAATGAAAAAGAATTTAAACGCAAATATCCCCAAACTGATATGCGAACTTTAGCAGCATTTGAAAAAAGCGAATCTTTTGAAGATTGGCAACAATTAATGAATCGTTATATGATTAGAAGAACTCGCAGTTTTATTAAAAATAATTATGCTGATACAGATCCTCTGAATGGACGCAAATATTTACAATTTACTGATGGTACTCGTTCATATTTTCCGGTGCGGATTCCTAAAACTGCTAAATTCACTATTAGTAATACCGAAAATGATCACTATGGAAAATTATATGCTAGTGAAGTTGTCGAAATTATCAATTCTCTCTCTTTACCCCGTTACGGTTTAGGAAATTATACTTTAGATAAATATAAACAACCTCCCACAGCAACAGAACAACAAATTTTAAATGGTTTATCTCGTGCGGGAAGAAGGTTAATGGGTTTTTGTCGCACGAATTTATTTAAAAGATTAGAAAGTAGTGGTATTGCTTTTTTAGAATCTTTAGAACGTCACATTTTACGAAATTATGTTTATTTACATGGGTTAGAAAATCAGTTAGATATTCCTATTGGTACACAAGATGCCGAGTTTTTAGATACTTATAATAATGATGAAGATGCTGATAGTGTTAATTCTACAGCTTTAGATTTTGAAATAGCTGATGATGATAATGATGAAACTGAGGAAATTAGTTTTGCAAGTTTAAATAATAAAGAAGCAGAATATAAACGCCAAGCACAAGCTATTTATGAACTTTATCAAAGTAAATATCCAAAACGGTTTAAATGGTTAAATTCTCGATTATTTAATGCTGAATTAAAAAAACATTTACAGGAAGATGCTTTATCATTATTAAAATTATTAAATAACTGTGGAGAATGGAATTATCAACAAGATCAAAAATTTCAAACTTTGCAAAAATTAGTCACAGAAACTCATGCAGATGAGAAGATTTTGATTTTTACTCAATTTGCTGATACAGCACGTTATTTACAAGAGTCTTTAGAAAAAGCAAATATTCCCCAAACTGCATTAGTCACCGGGAAAATTAATGATCCGACAACCTTAGCATATCGTTTTAGTCCAGAAAGTAACAAACAAAATATTCCCCAAAAACAACAAATTAGAATTTTAATTGCTACGGATGTTTTAAGTGAAGGTCAAAATTTACAAGATTGTCGGATAATTATTAATTATGACTTACCTTGGGCAATTATTCGTTTAATTCAAAGAACAGGAAGAGTTGATAGAATCGGCCAAAAAGCTTCGGAAATTCTCTGTTATTCCTTTTTACCTGCGGAGGGAGTCGAAGAGTTAATCAATCTGCGCGGAAGATTGGGGGAAAGATTACAACAAAATGCTAATGTAGTGGGAACAGATGAATTATTTTTTGAAGATACTCTTTCCTATCAAGAAATACTTGATCTTTATCATGAGAAATCAGGTATTTTAGATGAAGCAGAAGAAGGAGAAGTTGATCTGACTTCAGAAGCTTTTCAAATTTGGAAAAATGCTATAGATGCTGATCCGAGTTTAGAAAAAATCATCAAAAATCTGCCTAACGTCATCTATTCTACTCGCTATCATCAAGAAACAAATTTAGATCCTGAAGGGGTGTTAATGTATCTTAGAACTGCTGATGGTACAGATGCTTTAGCGTGGATAAATAGGGAAGGAAAAAGTGTTACTCAATCACAAATGAGAATTTTAAGAATGGCTAGATGTAATAGGGATACACCACCTTTAGAAAAGCATCCTCAACACCATGAAATTGTCTCCCAAGGGGCTGATTTAGTATTAGAACAACAAAAATCAACTGGAGGACAATTAGGAAGCTCTAAAAGCGCAAGATATAGAACATATTATAAATTAGATAATTATATTAAGAAAACAGAGATTAAAACACCTTTATTTACATTAGGAGAAGATTGGTTAACTTTGAAAAAGGCTGTTGAAGAAATCTATCTTTATCCATTAAAAGAAACCACTGTTGTGAAAATTAATCGACAGTTGAAAAGTGGTATTAGTGATGAACAATTAGCGACAATGATTATCTCTTTGCGTGATAATAATTCACTGTGTATTATTCATCCTGAAGACTCACAACAAGAAGCGCAAATCATTTGTTCATTAGGGTTATTTTCAGGAGAATAGACGACAGGATGCAGAGTAGGGGCGAAGCATTCGGGCGTTCAATTATCATTTTTTTCCAAGTCTATTTTCCAAATGCTTCGCCCTACGACATTTACGGGCGAAGCATTCGGGCGTTCAATTATCATTTTTTCCAAGTCTATTTTCCAAATGCTTCGCCCCTACGATTCCTCTTAAATTAAACCCAATTCACGTTTGAGTAAATTAATTGATAGAGAACCAATGTAGTTTTCACAGCGAATTAGTTTAGGTGGACGAATCAGGTCTTCTGCGACTATTTGCATTGTTGATTGTGCGGTAGAATGACTGACTTGATCTGTGCAAAAAATTATTTCTGAGCGTTTAACTATAGCATTTAGTTTATAAGCATCCTTGGGTTGAGAAGTCATGACTAATAATTCATCTCCCCGCAAACCGTGCAGTATGATTTCTGTAGCTCTAAGAATGCCTGGACTAAGACTGATGATGCCAATGCAACTAGATTTGAGCAGACCTTTGACAAGATTAAGTTCTTTACCATAGTCATGAATATCTAGAGGAATGACGCGGACGGCTTTGGGTGCAGCGATCGCTTCCACTTCTCCGATAAAATAACGACTAGTGACTAATGTGGCAGAAGTAGTTTGTTCCAGTACCGCAGCTAATTCTTCCATCGCTACGAGTTGGACAGGAATTTCTAGAGATTCTTCCAATTCATCAACCATCAATTCCCCAGCACCAATATCTTGTAATGGGACTACTACCAGCACCCTAGCACTACAACGCAAACGCCAGTCAACTTCTGCGAGAAATAACTCCCGTGCTTGGTTGAGAGAACAACCTTGACCTAGTAATTCATCTAAAGTTTCTTGAACTACTTTGTATGCTTCAGGATATTGCTTGAGAATTGGCAATTGTAACCGACTACCACTCTCATGGCCTTGAGTGCGGACATAAATTCCTGAACCTGCCTGACTTTCAACAAATCCTTCTTCTTCCAACTGACGGTAAACTTTACTAATGGTATTGCGATGTAATCCGGTTTGCATAGCTAATGCCCGTGTGCTGGGCAATTTATACGCAGGTGGATACTGCCCGGAGGCGATCGCAAAGCGAATTTGATTAAATAGTTGACTAGATGCTGGGATTTCACTGTCTGGCTGAATACGGAATTGAATCATTACCAATTCTCCTAATTAGTGGTAGCTGCACTTAACTATCTGTGTATACTACCTGTTAAATATATGATTTATTTCTGAAATTGCTCTAGGGGGAAATAGCTAATAGGACTTACATAAGTTTCACACCAAAAATCTGTTGTAGGGTGCGTCAGATATCAGGAATCTGTTTATTTGCAGAGTTTATGCTGTCTGACGCACCCTACCAATGTGCCAGTTGCGTAAGTCCTGGCTAATATACTCACTTTTGTTAATTGATAAGTTGGTTGAAAATAGCCTGAAGACACTGGCATAGTTATATCAAAGAATTAGATAATATTGGGGAAAATTATGATGACAGAGCAAGCAATAGAAACTAAAAAAGTTAAACTTTCCCAAGATGATTGTCAAATAGATGCCTATTTAGCAACACCAACCGCACCAGGTAATTACCCAGGAATTGTAGTTTTACAGGAAATTTTTGGCGTTAACGTTCACATTCGGGATGTAACAGAACGGATTGCTAAATTGGGGTATGTAGCGATCGCTCCTGCACTTTTTCAACGTCAAGCACCGGGCTTTGAAACAGGTTACACTGCTGAAGATATTGAAATCGGGAGAAAATACGCCTGGTCACAAACCACAGCCTCACAACTGTTGAGCGATATTCAAGCAGCTATAAACTACCTGAAAACCCTGCCCGAAGTCAAAAAAGATGGCTTTGGCTGTATTGGCTTCTGTTTTGGTGGTCATGTAGCCTACCTAGCAGCCACCCTTTCTGATATTAAAGCCACTGCATCCTTTTATGGTGCTGGGATTACCACCCGCACCCCCGGAGGTGGAAACCCCACTATCACCCGCAGTAGAGAGATTTCAGGGACTATTTACGCCTTCTTTGGTGTGGACGATGCCAGCATTCCCCAAGAACAAGTGGACGAAATTGCAGGAGAATTAAAAAAATATAACATTTCTCATCGTCTGTTTCGCTACGATGGATCTGATCACGGATTTTTCTGTGACCGTCGTGCCAGCTATAATCCTAAAGCTGCGGCTGATGCTTGGGAGCAAGTACAACAACTTTTTAGTCAACTGCTCTAACAATCTCACCGGTCCTTAGTCAGTAGTTGGTAGAAAACAACTGACCACTGACAAATAACAATTTACCTTCAAAAGTCATGAATTCCGAATCAAAACCTTCTCAAACAGCCAACTCGTCTTTTTCAATGGACGATTTTGCCAAAGCACTGGAAAAACACGACTACCAATTTCAAAAGGGACAAGTCGTACATGGTAAGGTGTTTCAACTTGACCATGATGGCGCTTATGTGGATATTGGTGGCAAGTCGTCCGCTTTTCTGCCCCGCGATGAGGCTTCATTGAGAGCAGTAACTGATTTATCGGAAGTGCTACCGATGAATGAGGAACTAGAGTTTTTGATTATCCGGGATCAGGATGCGGAAGGTCAAGTTACCCTTTCTCGCAAGCAGTTGGAAATTCAGCACAATTGGGAGCGACTGCTAGAAATGCAGGAAAATTCCCAGACTGTCCAAGTGCGGGTTATGGGTGTAAATAAAGGTGGTGTCACTGTGGATGTTCTCTCTTTACGGGGTTTTATTCCGCGATCGCACCTAGCCGAGCGTGATAACCTAGAAGCTCTCAAAGGTCAAAATCTCACCGTTGGCTTTTTGGAAGTTAATCGCAACACAAATAAACTCATTCTTTCCCAACGTTTAGCCACTCGTTCTAGTAATTTCAGTTTATTAGCAGTCGGTCAGTTGGTAGAAGGAAAAGTTACGGGAATTAAGCCTTTTGGTGTATTTGTAGATTTAGATGGCATGAGTGCTTTACTACATATCAAACAAGTCAGCCAAAAATTTATTGACTCTTTAGAAAAAGTCTTTCAAATCGGTCAACAAATTAAAGCTGTAATTATTGATTTAGATGAAGGGAAAGGTCGAGTTGCTATCTCTACCAGAGTATTAGAAAACTACCCCGGTGAAGTGGTAGAAAATATGGCAGAGGTGATGAGTTCAGCAGAAGCTCGTGCTAACCGTGCAGCTAATAAATCGGCAGAATAAGTGATTGGGGATTGGGGATTGCTATTTCTTGGTAAGTATTCAACTATAGTAATCGTTCATATCCAGATCCCCGACTTCTGAGAGTAATTTATCATTTATGGACACAATAAATAAAAGAAGTCGGGGATCTGATCGCCTTACCATAAAGCAATTAAAAATAATACAGCGCCAATCCCTCTATGGTGAAGGCTGACGCTGTACTGCTTTATACTTATCTGTTATCAGTTAGGGTCTTTATTTGCTTGACCCAATGTTATTAATACTTATAATCTCCGATTTTTCAGAAAACTCTAGATTTCTTAAGTATTTCTTTAGGTTTACTTTTGTAACGATTTATCAATGTTTATTAATTGTTGTGTGCTTGGAAGTAATAGAAGCACCGAGTATTTCTGATACCCAAACTTCAAAGTTACGAATAGGATGAGAACGGAGGACAGCATCAGCATGAACAATTGGTTCAACTAAAATACTAAACATTCCTAAGCGATTACCTACTATGATATCAGTAAATAAGCGATCGCCTACCATTCCCACTTGATGTGCAGGTAAATTCATTCCTGTCAATGCTGCCTTAATTTTACGGCGTGAGGGTTTAGCCGCACCCAGATAATAAGGGATATTAAGAGAATTGGCAATACTACCAATTCGCGCTTCACTTAAATTATTGCTGACCAACCACAATGCCGCAAAGCTACGGATTTCTTCTACCCATTGTTGTAATTCTGGGGAAGCTGCACTCGCAGTAATTGGTACTAAAGTGTCATCTACATCCAACACCAATCCTTTTAGCCCATATTGTTGGATAATATCTGGTGTCAGGTTTAGCACTGAACCGTCTAAAGTCAAGTCAGGTTGTAAGAGATTATTCCAAGTCATAATAATTGATACAGCAGAATTCAGGAGTAGAACCCTATGGTGACATAGCTTTGGGATGAAATTTTGTACATTATGTACTTACAATATGCTTTAATTCGTAAACAAAATACCACTGCCAATCACAGTATAAGATTAGCAATGGCAAAATTAGTTTTCAGTTATGAATTATTCAACCTGATTAAACAGATGTTCTTCTAATAAAGGTTGAACTTTCCGAAATTCTTCAGGAGAGAGTAATTCAGGCTTACCTGTTTTGGTAATTCGGGCAAAAAATAGCAGCGGGTCGAGGGGTGTATAAACTGCATACTCCTGATTCTGATGATAAAAACTGGCAAGTAGCTGTAGTTGTTCTGGTTCTAAATCTGCTTCTTGATCTTCATCTTCGATTTCGAGGGTAAAAATTTCCGATTCTTCTACTGGCGGCAACTCACCTACTACTGTCAAAGCATAAGCAGTATTTCTAATAATTAGATTCTGCTCAGAAAGAACTGCTTGTGCGGTACTAAAAAGTTCATCAATTGTGGCATCATCTTCCACCAAAATTGCTTCTTCTTCTTCACCGTCACCTTGCCAAGCAAAAATTTCTATGGGGGAGTCAACAGGTAGAAGTAAAATATATTCCTGCCCGTCTACGGAAAGTGAATGCTCAACATAACATTCGAGCGATCGCCCTTTTTCATCTGTCAAAGTAATAGCAGCAGCGTCAGTACGATCATTTTCTTCAGAAAATTCAGAGGAATACATAGTCATAATATGTAAATTTATCAATATCCCTAACTATGGAATTTATTGAACTGTTTTATGGTATCTAATGTCAACATTTTTCTGTGATTTTCTATATTTTTAACTATTGAACACTATATCACGTTCACAGGTATCAATCTTCAAAAAATCCTACGGATCTGTTAGAGGTATTACGTCTAGCATCTAACCACTGTTGCAAAATCAAAGCTGCGGCCTTACGGTCAATCAGTCCCTTATGACGTGATGGCGAGCGATTTTCTGCAATTAGCAGTTGTTCAGCTTGAAAAGAAGTTAATCGCTCATCCACATATTCCACAGGTAGTTTCAGAGCCTGAGTTAACCTATTTGTAAATTTTTGGACGTGACGAGCTTGAAACCCCAGCGAGCCATCCATTGTATAAGGTAGACCAACCACCAGAAGTTGCACTTGGCGCTCTTTCACAATTTGCTGTATTTTTTCCACATCTTCCGGGAAGGATTTGCGCTCAATTGTAGTGAGACCCGTGGCAATCAAACCAGTACCATCGCATCCAGCCAGGCCAATGCGTTTACTACCAACATCAACCCCCAAGGCTGATATAAAAGATTTTGATGGCGACTCAAGTATCACCTAATTATTCTCCTGCTGTGCCTCTGGTGGTTCAGATGGGCGAGATTTATCCAGATTATGAGATTGAGATTTTTGATGGCCAAAAACAACAATTTCCGACTTAGTTGGGACTGGACGGTCTGAAGTGGGCTGTTGTTTAGGAATCCATGACATTCCCCCTGGGATGGGTTTACGTGCTGGTTGTAGTCCTTGCAACACTTCTGTCCACTGAATTCCTTCCAAAGAAACCAATTTCGATTCCCGGATTTTATGCCAAACTGAGCGCGACATAATCAGGGTATGCTCAATGCGCTTGGCAGCAATTCTTTCCAAATATTCTTCCCGCTCTGGCTGATAATCTGAAGATGCTAATTGTAAACCCTGTTGGGGAAAATCCTGAGCGATGCGGGCTAATTGAGACAACAATTCTGGATACAACCAAGTATAAGCTGGGTGAACCGTCAGAGTCGCTACATGAGGATTTTCACCTTTGCGGTCAAGTTGCACCTGAAAATAGCCAATAGCTGCTTTGCGCTGGGGTTCAAATACGTAACCGCTGACAACTTCTGTTTTTGTCACCCATTGCTTGAAAGCATCAGAGAGAACGCCGAATAAACTGGTTTTGAAGTCATGGGTGTGGCGGTCAAACACCTGGCGTACTAAAGGCGGCATGGATGCTGTATCTAGTTGATACAACAATGGCGCATCGGCATTACTGACTGGTAAGAGGTTGGGTAAGTCTGGCTCGGCTTGTGCTAATTCCCGCAGTAACTCTGGGCTAATTTCCCAGTAGGTCATTTCTGCTAACCGCTGAAATCCATTTTGCCGATAAAGAGCTAGGGCTTCAATGTCATTAATATTAACTTCTAGTAGCCAGGTACGAGCTTCTAAAATTGATTCAAAACAATGCCTAAGTAGTTGTGAGCCTACCCCTTGCTTATCAGCAGTCCGGGCTAACATCACCCTGTCAATTCGCCAAGTGCTGCGGGTACGGTTGAACGGTGACACTTGAATCATCCCCAGCAGCATCCGTCCTTGCTCGGCGACAAATCCACAGAAGCGATACTGAAATGGGTTGGGAAACCAACTCAAAAACTTGAGTAAGCCAAACCAATGACGCAGCCATTGCATGGTAAAAAAGCTGCCCTTGGGAGATAGGTCTGCGAATGAATCTTGTGTTAGGTGTTCAATACCGTCTAGATCACGATATTGGACGGGACGAATTACGACGCTGAGATTTCGAGGAAGTAGTGAATTCATTTTAATTCAAGCCGCCATTTAGCCTTTACTAATTGCCAGGGGTAAGATATTGCTGCAATAATTATCTTAACGGCTTTTCTGTTCTAGCTATTGCTCCAAAAGAGTGATTTTCGCAACTACATACCGAAAAAAGCAGAAAAAGTAGAAATTGTGATTATACCATTGGCATAGACACAATCATATCTGCTTCTATTTTATGATTTTTTTGTGAAATTTTTCTATAATTTAGAATCGGTTCTATAAACCTTGACGAGAAGCCAGCTTTTCAAAGTTGGCTTGGGTTTGATGAAGTAACTGGTGGCGACTATCTTCTTGTATCTGTTTGAGGGCTGGAAGCAGGTTGCGAGCTTGGAGTGTCATGTGCAACTGTAAATGCGCCACATATTCACTGATATCTTGGTTTTCTACAGATGCCCCCGTTAATACGTTTGATTTCATTGCCACTGTGTTCTCCTTGATTCAGTCTTGTACAAATTTATAACATGACCAAAATCTATCATATTTGTTTTACTTAGCTTGTTGATTTGCAATGAACTGTAATAGTTGGGGACTAGGGACTGGTAATTGGGAAGATGGGGAGAATAATTAATTACCAATTACCACTGATAACTATCACCACTTCTCTACCCAATAGACAATTTCTGAAGTTGAATTATCAATAGCGACTCCATAGCTATGACCATGATTCCATTTAAAGCCGGGTTGACCTTGATCCTGCGCCTTTAGTACCAATATTTGATATGTATTCGGAAAGGCTTCAGTCCTGGATTTACTAGTATAAAAAAAAGTAGTGGGTACGCCATTCGTTTGTTTACTATGGTCGTTTGTATCACCTCCCTGATATTGATGTTCTGCAATTTTACTGTACTGTAAAAGTAATTTTTGAATCTGCTCTGGAGGCTGTTGCAAACGGATTTGAAAAAAACTACTTCCTGGGATTAAGCCAGGAGAGTAAGCCATAGAGACGGACTTAACACCACTTGGAATCTCAACAGGGAAATGTTTTATTTGATTAATATCAGGCCACTGATGATTGCGAATTTCTTGATAGCGTGATATATCAGTAATTATCTGTGCTGTTTGAGTATTGTTTGAAGTTTTTGTGAAGAGAAAACTTCCCGAAATTACACTGAAACTACCCACGGAGAATAAGCTAACTGTAGCGATTTTGACCAATAAAGATTGCTGCATTTAGTTAAGTGAATCTAGCTGGTAGATTAATATCCCAACTAATCAAACAACCGTCATGATAATTTTAAATCTATCGCTAGCAAGATTAAATAATTTTTAGAAGTCAGCAGTCAGAATGCTTGATAGATACAGATTTTTACAATAAATGTTTTGTTCAAATTATCACCCTCCTAGCTTTAGCTCAAGTTAATTAGTAAAATGAGTGACAATAAATCAGGACTTACGCAAAACAGAACGGAAGTAGGGGTAATTCATGAATTACCCCTACGCAAGAATCAGGTTTTGAGTTCAATCTTGCGTAAGTCCTATAAATAATACATGAAATTAATTAAGAAATTAGCCGGACAAGTTTACTAAACTACTTGATAAATGAATGATATATCTGATTAAAAGCAAGATAAAACCTATTTTTTCATATCTTGGCTACTTAACCAATAGTTGGAATATAGCCAAAAAAATTAGTTATGGTTATACAGTGATACTTGGTATTACTACTATAGGGACAGTCAGTGGTTTATTGATTGCTAATTATTATGAAGAAACTGCCCAAAAACAATTACTATTGTCTTATCAACAACAGTTACTTTTAAAAGATTTAAAAAATGCAGTAGTCACGGTAAGAATGTATCCACAAAGATTAGCTAATGTCTTAGAAAACTATGTGCTATTGGATTTTGAAAAAGATAATTTCTCTAATGAAATTAGTCAAGTTAATCAACAGTTATCGCGACTAGAAAATTTCATCAAAGCCAATCCTAAAGCTTTGGCAATAAATGATCAAGATTTCAATACTTTAGTGAGTAAATATCAAAATAATACACAGTTATATACTGCAACAATTCAAAGCTTTTGGAGATATATAGAAATAAATAGCTCGCAAAGTTCAACAAATAATTCTTCTCAGCCAATTTTGCTAATCTTGCTTAATGAACCAGAGTATATTAATCTCAATATTGAATTTGAGCAACTTGCAGAACAGCTAAATCAAATTACCAAAAATGCTGATGCTCAAAAAGATGAGGCAAATATTAGCTTTGATAAGGCCAAAAAACTGCGAATCCAAATTATTTTTAGTAGTATATTACTGTCATCTATCATAGCAGCAGCCCTAGCATTTTTTACTACTAAATTAATTACTCATCCCCTACAAACAGTTACTAATACTGCTAGAAAAATTACTGAAGAATCAAATTTTCAACTCAGGGCTAATGTTAGCAGTAATGATGAAGTAGGGACATTAGCAACATCCTTAAATAGATTAGTGGAATGGGTGGGAGATTATACCCAGCAATTAGAATTTATTCGCCAAACTTTAGAACAAAGGGTAGAAGAAAGAACTCAAGAACTACAACAAGCACAACGAACTTTAGAACAAAGGGTAAAGGAAAGAACTCAGGAACTTCAATTAGCATTACAAGACTTAAAAGATACTCAAGCGCAATTAATTCAAACAGAAAAAATGTCTTCGCTGGGGGAGATGGTAGCAGGGATAGCCCATGAAATTAATAATCCTGTGAATTTTATTTATGGTAATATTCAATGTGCGGAAAATTATTTACAAGATTTAATTAGTTTATTAAATTTGTATCAACAGCAATATCCTGATAATAATGGGATAATTGACGATAAAATCGATGAAATTGATTTAGAATTTCTCACTGAAGACTTGTCAAAACTGTTATTTTCAATGAAAGTAGGATCTCAACGGATTCGGGGAATTGTATTATCATTGCGGAATTTTTCCAGATTAGATGAAGCGGAAATGAAAGATGTGGATATTCATGAAGGTATTGATAATACTTTATTGATTTTAAATCATCGACTAAATCAAGAAATTCAAGTTATTAAAAAATATAGTGATTTACCTTTGATTGATTGTTATGCTGCACAACTTAATCAAGTATTTATGAATATTATTAGTAATGCTATAGATGCACTAAGAGAAGCGAAAAAGCCAGGTAATCAGGAAATAGTCATAGAGACAATACCAGTTGATGATAAATATATCAAAGTCAGAATTGAAGATAATGGAACAGGAATTTTACCGGAAATTATCAATAAACTATTTGATCCTTTTTTCACTACTAAGCCAGTAGGTAAAGGCACTGGCTTAGGCTTGAGTATTTGTTATCAAATAATTGAAAAACACCAAGGTAAAATAGAAGTAAATTCGACAGTTGGAGAAGGAACAGAGTTTGTAATTATTTTGCCGATCAAACAACAAGAAATTTAGAAAGAACCAAAAATCATGCCGGCTAAAATCAAAAAACCAATCCAGACATTTTGACGAAACATTTCCCCATAAGCAGGGTTGGGTAGTTCTGGGTTTCTCAAGCGGATAAATTGCCAAGACCAGCCAATAGTAGAAATTATTAAACTGATCCAGAAAAATCCATTGAGATGAGTTAAGAAACCTTCCCCAGCCAGGAGAATGATAGTACCAGCGAAGAAAATACCGATAGCTGTAGAGGCATATTTACCAAAAAATAGGGCGCTGGAGTTGACACCAATGCGCTGATCATCTTCGCGATCGCTCATGGCATAAATTGTATCAAATCCTAATGTCCAGAGAACAGTTGCACCCCACAGTAAGCAAGTGGGTGTAGAAATATTTTGTGTAACTGCACTCCAACTAATCAAAACGGCAAAACCCCAAGCGATGGAAAGTACCAATTGAGGTACAGGAAATATGCGTTTTGCGCCGGGATAAAGTAAAATTACAGGTACTGCTGCCACAGATAACCAAAAGCTCAAGGGGTTAAGATAGAAAGCGAGAACTGCTGCACAGGCTAGTGACACTATCCCGACAAATATACCAACTTTGAGGGAAAGGGCGCGGGAAGCCAGAGGGCGATCGCGTGTTCTCTCCACTTGCGGATCTATATCCCGATCCCATAGATCATTAACTACACAACCTGCGGCACTAGTGGCTAAAGTACCTAAGATAATTACCCCAACTAAAGGTAAAGGTGGTTTACCAGCAGCTGCCAAAAACACAGCCCACAGTGCAGGAATCATCAAAATTAACCTGCCTTCTGGTTTATGCCACCGTAACAGCCGAATAATGACCAACCATAATGGTTCTTGGTTGCTTAGGGGTGTTTTTAGCATATTCGCTCAATTCACATATCTTCACATCTATAGAATATCGTTATTTGCTAATTGTACACAAATCAAGTCAGATTACGGCTTTGGATACAAATTCATGACTTTAATTGTCAGTTGCCAATTGAGGATCATGTCACCAGATAATTAACCTGACAAGTCTATAGATTATAAGTAACAAGTATTTAGTCTGGATTTAACAGACACACCAGGTTTAACCGTCCATTGTTAAGAGAGAAAACATAAATGCTGAATGTAGTTTCAGCTGACTGGGGAAATATGCCACAACCAGTTAAGCAAAACCCGATTATTGCGGCTATTGATATCGGTACTAATTCTTTGCATATGGTAATAGTGCGGATTGAACCGACGCTACCAGCTTTCACAATGATTGCGAAAGAAAAAGAAACCGTGAGATTAGGCGATCGCAATTTAGAAACTGGAGAACTCAAACCAGAAGTGATCAAAAAAGCGATCGCTTGTTTAAAACGCTTCCAAGAACTAGCCAAAAGTCTAGAAGCAGAAAGCATCATTGCAGTAGCTACTAGCGCCGTCCGTGAATCCCCCAATGGTAGAGAATTTTTACACCAAATTGAAACAGAAATAGGCTTAAGTGTTGACTTAATTTCAGGACAGGAAGAAGCGCGACGCATCTATTTAGGTGTGCTTTCTGGCATGGAATTTAATCAACAACCGCATATCATTGTTGATATTGGTGGTGGTTCTACAGAAATAATTTTAGGCGACTCCGAAGAACCCCGCAGTCTCACCAGTACCAAAGTAGGTGCAGTAAGACTAACTGGGGAATTAATCAGCACCGACCCCATTAGCAATACTGAGTTTCAATATCTGCAAGCCTACGCACGGGGAATGTTAGAACGTTCTGTAGAAGACGTACTTTCTAAACTCCAACCTGGTGAAATTCCCAAATTGATAGGAACATCTGGCACAATTGAAACCATAGCCATGATTCATGCTAAGGAAAAAATGGGGGTTGTTCCTTCCACCCTCAACGGTTATAAGTTTAGTCTCCAAGACTTGCGGACATGGGTAACGCGCTTGCGACGGATGAATAACGTAGAACGGGCGGCAATTTCAGGAATGCCAGAAAAGCGGTCAGAAGTGATACTAGCTGGGGCAGTAATATTACAGGAAGCAATGACCCTGTTAAATGTGGAGTCAGTGACACTTTGTGAACGTTCCCTGCGGGAAGGTGTAATAGTAGACTGGATGCTGACACATGGTTTAATTGACAACAGACTGCGTTATCAAAGTTCAATCAGAGAACGTAATGTTCTCAAAATTGCCAAAAAATACCAGACTAACCTAGAACATAGCCAACGCGTTGCGGCCTTTGCATTGAGTTTATTTGATCAAACTCAAACCAAACTGCATAATTGGGGTAAAGATGAAAGACAATTACTTTGGGCTGCTGCCATTTTACACAACTGCGGTCACTACATCAGCCATTCTTCACACCACAAGCATTCATACTATTTAATTAGAAATGGTGAATTACTTGGTTATAACGAAACCGAGATAGAAATCATTGCCAATTTAGCCCGTTATCACCGCAAATCACCACCTAAGAAAAAGCACGAAAACTACCGGAATTTATTGCATAAAGAACATCGGCAAATGGTATGTCAACTGAGTGCAATTTTCAGATTAGCAGTAGCTTTGGATAGAAGACAAATCGGGGCAGTATCTCGCGTGCAGTGTGAATACTTTCCTAATATACAGAAGTTTCAAATGTTAATTTTTGCTTCTAGATTAGGTGATGATTGTGCCTTGGAACTGTGGAGTTTAGATTATAAAAAAGGAGTATTTGAGAATGAATTTGGTGTTAAATTAGTGGCAAATTTAGTTAACATTAGTGACATAAATCTTCCTTAGTTATTAGGGTGCGTTATATTGCATTAACGCACCTTCTAAAAAAGTTAATTTGGGGGCGAAGCATTCGGGTGATAACCTATCGCTGAAACCATTGATATTTTGTCCGAATGCTTCGCCCCTACAAGGGAAAAACAGATTACCTCGCATTTTACCTCGCATTACTGAATCGACGCTCTAGGCTGTATGTAAAAACCATTTTTAAGCTTAAATCTGAATTCTGACTTATGCAATATAAATTATCTCGCATGAATGCGGTACAATCACCAATTATTCCCGTAGTCGGGGAACTAATCAAAAACTCTCCCGGTACAATCTCTTTAGGACAGGGTGTAGTTCACTATAACCCACCACCAGAATCAATAGAACTATTACCAAAATTTCTCGCTGAACCAACAAACAATCTTTATAAAGCAGTTACAGGTATTCCCGAATTAATTGCAGCATTAACAGCAAAATTATCAACATTTAACAGCATTGAAATTAATAATCAAAATTGTATCGTTGTCACAGCCGGCAGCAATATGGGCTTTATGAATGCCATTTTAGCCATTACTTCACCTGGTGATGAAATTATCTTAAATACTCCCTATTATTTCAATCATGAAATGGCAATTACAATGGCTGCTTGTCATCCTGTATTAGTAAAAACAGACGAAAATTATCAATTAATTCCTGATGCTATCCAAGCAGCAATTACACCTAAAACCCGCGCTGTTGTGACAATTTCACCTAATAATCCCACAGGTGTAGTTTATTCAGAAGCAGCATTAAAACAAGTTAATCAAATTTGTCGGGAATGTGGTATTTATCATATTAGTGACGAGGCTTATGAATATTTTACTTATGATAGAGTAAAGCATATTTCACCCGGTGCATTTTCAGGAAGTAGTGAATATACAATTTCGCTTTATAGCCTTTCTAAAGCTTATGGTTTTGCTAGTTGGAGAATTGGCTATATGGTAATTCCTCAACATTTATTAAATGCTGTGAAAAAAGTGCAAGATACAATTTTAATTTGTCCTCCTGTCGTTTCCCAGTATGCAGCATTAGGGGCATTACAAGCCAAAGAAGATTATTTAAGAGATAATATCAAAACAATTGCCCAAACTCGGCAAATAGTTATTGATGCACTTAACCAACTCCAAGGTTTATGTACCATCACACCTGCACATGGTGCATTTTACTTTTTCCTAAAAGTCCATACCCAAATAGATGCTTTTGAGTTAGTGAAAAGATTAATTCATGAATATCAAGTAGCAGTTATACCTGGTACAACTTTCGGCATAGAAGACGGTTGTTATTTGCGTGTTGCTTATGGTGCATTAAAACAAGAAACAGCAAAAACAGGAATAGAAAGATTAGTAAAAGGAATAAAATCAATTATATTCTAAACAAACGATTGGGGACTGGCAACTGGGGGACTAGTTAATAAATAGTTTTTCTTAATCACCAATCACCAATCACCAATCACTAATCACCAATTACCCATTACCTAAATTAAACTCTACAAAATCTGGTAAACCTGGATAAATCATATTTTTATCTAATGCTGATAAAACCTGATTATTAGCATTAGTTGAATTTAAACAACGACAAACTAATTGGGCAACATCAGCACGATGAATACTACCTACAATACGCGGATTTGCGGTTAAAATACCATTTCCTGTAGGTGGTTCTGATTTTAACCCACCGGGACGAATAATTGTATAATTCAGTCCGCTATTCATTAAGTATTCTTCAGCTTGTTCCTTGAGAATTAAAACTGGTTTGAGTGCTTCTAAAGCTTGGGGAGGCATAGCAACTACACTATCACCGCTACCAATAGAAGTTACCAAAATAAACTTCTGTACTCCTGCTTTAACTGCGGCATCAATCAGATTTTTGTTACCAATAAAATCAGGTTTGACATCATCTGTAGGTAAACCACCAAGGGTACTAATCACAGCTTGAATAGGTTCATTTCCTAAAATTGCCCTTTCAACATCATCAACGTTTAAAGCATCTCCTAAAACTGGATGAACCCCAATAGCTTCTAATTCCTTAGCAGCAGTTTCTGTTCTCAGGAGTGCTTTTACCTTCATGTTGTCTGCTATCAAATATTTAGCGATTTCTTGACCAACACCTCGACTGGCCCCCACGACAAAAATGTAAGATGTACTTGACATATTGATTTTCTCAGATAGATACTTTGGTTACACATCTAATTAATATATCCTGCTTTGATCAATTTCATAAATTATCTGCTCAAAAATTTTGATTTATTGACATATACTGATTCTTGGCGATAACTGTTTCTCTAGAAACAGTAAGTTGTTTTTTAAATTAGTTAGAATTTATGGAAATCATTTAAATCTCTAGATCCTATGAATGAGTTGTGCAAATAGCTAATGAATATTCAGATGTATCTTGATCATCCACATCAATATAAATTTGTATTCTATTAGACCGTTAAATTTACTTGATTTTTATTTAAAAAGTAATAATATTGTTTAATTACGTTGGTATAAGTTACCTTAAGTATGCAAGACTGTGCCACTATCATGCAGATGGATTGGATTAGCTTACTAAAAGCCCAACAAACGGACTTCCTCCAACGGGTGAAGAAACCCAAGACAATTGATCTATCTCTCTTAGAAGGTCAAGTCAAAGGTTGTCACAGTGAAATTATGGTATTTGCGGGTGATTCATTGGCGAAAATTATTGACTGTTCCCGTCAACAAGCAGAAATTCTCGCCAAAAACCCGCCACCGATGCCTCCAGAATATCCTGAACCTCCCGACTGGACAATTCCCTTTCCTAAATATTTTCAAAGTCAAGCAGAAGATTATCTTGTCCGCGAACAAATTGTAGAACGGATCATCACAGAACGCTTGGGTAAATTGGTAAAAAAAGTGCCACAAGACACTTCAGAAAATATGGTTTTGGATGATGAAGGAAATTTACGAGGTGAAAGTAAATTTAGTTATTGGTTGACTAATAACCCAAAGATAAGTGTTCAAGTTCATGTTGCTGATGGAGAAAGTTTTAACGGAATTAAAAAAGACAAAATCCGCTGGTCAGTTACACAAGAAGATGTCAAAAACCACCAAGTCTTAATTTTTCTGTGTTTGTTGTATCCGGGGAATACTAAATTAGGATACCAGAAACAAACTGTTATGGCTGGTTTTTTGCCTACAAATCAACTAGAATTTTCTGAATCAAAACTGTATCTTCATCCCAGTAACTTATTGTATGCAGGAGGATTAAATTGGTATTTACAATCCCTCGATGGGAAGAAATGGAATGCACCTCTTGAAGAGGATAAAATCTTGGTGGAAATAGTGCAAACTTTGCCATCAGAACATCCACAAAAGCATATTATTGGTGATTGGGAATGTTGGCAAACATTAAAGGCACATACAAGAGGAATTAACTGTTTAGCTTATTCTATTAAGGCTTTAATAGTGAATGAATTTGGTGGTGATCATGTAAAAACTATCCCAATTTTAGCTAGTGGTAGTCGTGGTGAAACAAAGTTATGGGATTTGGCTAAAGGTCAATTAATTGAAACTTTGGCAGAATATCCTTGGTCTACTTCTGGTGTGGTAGATGAAGTTAATTCTCTGGCTTTTAGTACCGATGGACAAACTTTAGTGAGTGTAGGTGCAGATTCGACGATTAAAATTTGGCATACTGGGGCATTGGATTTAATTGATATCTTGCATACCCATCATGGTAATGTGCGTTGTGTTGCCTTTACACCAGATGGGAAAATGTTAGCAACTGGTGGAGATGATAGAAAAATAGTTTTTTGGAGTTTGCGCGATCGCCAAGTAGAAAATACTTTATGTTTAGATGATACCGCTGCCCATTCCATGGTATTAAGTCAAGATGGTAAAATTTTGATTACAGGTAGTTATCGGAAAATCAAAGTTTGGCATTTAACATCTTTACTAAATAAGAAAAACCAGCAAGAAATTAAACAAATACATACCTTAATGGGTCATTCTCATATCGTTAAGTCTCTGGCAATTAGTGCTAATGCTAAATTTTTAGTGAGTGGTAGTCAAGATAAAACTATTAGAGTTTGGAATTTAGAAACTAGAAAATTAATGCACACTCTCAAAAGTCATCGAGAAGGAGTTTATGCAGTTGCCTTTAGTCCTAATGAACAAATTATAGCTAGTGGCAGTGCTGATAAAACTATCAAATTGTGGCATTTGGAAACGGGGAAATTATTAGGAACTTTTTCAGGTCATACTAACACTGTGACATCTTTAGTATTTACTGCATCTGGTGAAATGTTAGTCAGTGGTAGTTTGGACAAAACCATTAAAATCTGGCAACGGAGTTAATATTACAAAAACAGGGAACAGTCCTCAGATCCCCGACTTCTTTTATTGATTGTGTCCATAAATGATAAAATGATCTCAGAAGTCGGGGATCTTATTCTTATTATTCAAAAATGATTTAGAATTGGTGTATACTTTCTCATTAATGATTATGACTATAGCCAGAGAACGCCAAATTACACTAGATGATTTTCTCAAGTTACCAGAAACTAAGCCAGCATCAGAATTTATTAACGGAAAAATTACACAAAAACCTATGCCACAGGGTGAACACAGTCTACTTCAAACCACTTTACTTGAAGTTATCAATGCTAAAACCAGAACTCAGAAAATTGCTATAGCTTTCCCAGAACTACGCTGTACTTTTGGTGGTGATACAATTGTGCCTGATATAGCGGTGTTCCGTTGGGAAAGAATCCCCAAAACTGCATCAGGGAAAATCAGCAACCGCTTTGAAATTCATCCTGACTGGGTAATTGAAATTCTGTCTCCAGATCAGCAACAGAAAAAAGTTCTAACTAAATTATTGCATTGTTCCCGCAATGGTACAGAATTAGGATGGTTGATGAATCCAGATGAAGAAAGTGTATTAGCTGTATTTCCTGGTCAAAAAGTGGAATTATATGAAAGTGATGATAAATTACCGATATTGGCAGGTATAGACCTGGAACTAACAGTCACAGAAATTTTTAGTTGGTTAAGCTTTGGTTAAGCTGAGAAATTCCTAAACACACCCAATCAATTTTTTGGGGTTGCAGATTTTTAGAATAACTTTTATACTCGTATGGGATGGATAGATAAAATTCTATCCTTATTTTTTTGATAATTTGGGTAAATGCCTATTTACTCTTTTAACTTAAAGACATCACTTGGGAACAAAACCTAATATTTTGATATGAAGGGAAAATCAAAGTATTAACAATTTGGAAAAATTTAGTATCTAAAAATGAATCAATCACCTGTTCTCAGTAATCCACTTTCAGACCAAAAAGCTAAAGCCAACTCTGCTTTTAGATTTACTCTTTCTAATGATATTTTTTCAGATCCAGATGTAATCAACCCCTTTGATAATTTAGTTATCTTTGGTGATAGTCTTTCTGATCAAGGGAATCTATATCAAGCTTCAGGAAATACTTTTCCACCTCTACCTTATTACCAAGGACGTTTTTCTAATGGACCAATTTGGGTAGATTACTTTGTTCCTAAGTTGAAATTCAACGATGAATCAGTAAAAAATTTCGCTTTGGGTGGAGCGACTACAGGCATAAGTAATGTTTTAAATGGTTTTACAATACCAGGATTACTAACACAAATTGAGCAATTTAAAACTTTCAATACTAATACTCCGGTTGATGCAGATACACTATATTTGATCTGGATTGGCTCTAATGATTTTCTCACACCTCCGGCTGATCCTGTCCAAACTATTACCGATGCGATCGCAAATATTAGTAATGCGATTACCACATTAAGTATTTTAGGTGCAAAAGAATTTGTAGTTGGTAACTTACCAAATGTAGGTGCTACACCTTTAAGCATTGCTAATAATAATTCTGCCGATGGTACAGCAATTTCTCTTGCTTTTAACAATGCTTTAAGTCAAGCATTAGATAATTTAGAAATCGCTCTGAGTATTAACTCAACCTTAGTAGATATCTTTGGTTTGAATGAAGTTATTCAAGCTAATCCTGAAATTTATAATCTCACTAATTTCACCGAACCTCTGATTGAAGCAACGGGTAATGTTAATCCTGATGAATACGCATTTTTTGATGAAGTTCACCCCAGTAATGCATTGCATCAATTAGCTTCCCAAAGATTTGAAAATACATTGCTTAATGAAGGAATTATTCCTGATTTAATTAGATATTCAGCAACATTAGCAGATGGTAGTGAATTACCACATTGGTTGAGGTTTAATTCCATAACAGGAGAATTCATTGGTACACCAACAGATGAAAACGTTGGTTCAGTAGATGTAAAAGTGATTGCTACAGATAAAGAAGGTTTGACAGCTACTGATATCTTCTCTATTGTCATTGAAGGTACAAATCCTTCCATATTTGTAGGTACTCCCAATGCAGATATAAAGATAGCTGGAGTTGACTTTGATGGCATTAACAACATAATATTCACTGGTGCAGGAAATGATCAAGTTGATATTCCCTTTGGCGGAAGTTTAGCTGGTAATAATCGGATTGCTACTGGTAGTGGTAATGATATTACTTTTGTGGGTAATGGCGATCGCTCCTTTGGTGGAAGTGGAAATGATGAACTAGATGCTACAGATGCTAGTAACTACCGTCTCTCTGGTGGTAGTGGTGATGATATCTTCTACCTAGGTGAAAATGGCCGCGCTTTAGGTGGAGATGGAAACGATCAGTTCTTTGTCCAAGATGGTGGGAATAATCTTATCGCTGGTGGTGCTGGTGCTGATCAGTTTTGGGTTGTTAATGGTAGTTTACCAATAACCAAAAATACCATTACAGATTTCACAATTGGAGTTGATAAAATCGGCTTTGGTGGTGTGGAAGTTCTCAATTTTGGTCAAGTAATCAAAGCACAAATGGGTGCTGATACCTTGTTGAAAGTTGACACTACAGCAATCGCTTTGTTAGTAGGAATTAACGCTAATAGTCTCACAGCAAATGATTTTGCTTTTTCTGCCAGTGTAGTTTCAATATAACAGTTAGTAGGGGTAAAGCAAAAGCTCATTGGTGTCAACTTAACGCAAAACCCCCATCCCGCAAGGAACTCAAGTTCCTTGCTAATAGCGAAAGTCATCTAAAGATGACTAAATACTAGGAAAATTTATTAGTCCGTTTTAACGGACTTGAGCTATGAGACAGGGAATTTATTCCCTGACGGGTGTGGAAGCCAACAGATAAGCTATTTTTAGCTTAAGTTGACACGAGTGAGCATTACTAAACCCTTACAGTTATTGTACAAATCGAAGAATTGAATTATATAAAAAACTGGTTTGGTCAAAAATATTAGATATGGAACCTAATGGTGAAGAAATTCCAGAACCTATTGCGGAAAAAACCTACAGTGGTAAATTTCAAGTTCGTATTGAAACTGTTTAATATGCAAATCAGGGTGATTTTTTTGGTGTTACAAAGGCTGAAAGTATCGCCTGTTATGAGTTTCAGCGATTTACACACACAAATTGTATCATCGTCATCCACACCACTCCGCAAATCCCCGAAACCCTATATTTTTCGTTGAGTGGTGTGGAATGTTTACCAGACAAGGATTTGAGCTATGTACTTGACGTTTTTTCTGGCTATGTATATATTGTATTTAAGAGTGGTGTGGATTTGGTGGCTGAAATCCTTACTGGGTAAAGCTCCCTAGACGAACTCTTTCCCGATCTGTTTAGATTGGAATTAATGGAAACTTTTTTCATCTTCTTTGAAAGCTGCATTTGATGCTCCTTTCCCGATCTGTTTAGATTGGAATTAATGGAAACGTTGATTCGATTCCGCTCGGAAGATCTATTCTATCTTTCCCGATCTGTTTAGATTGGAATTAATAAAACTCAGATCCCCGACTTCTCACATCAGTTCATCATCTATGAACGAGATAAAAAAAGAAGTCGGGGATCTTAATATTTAGTTTTTAAAAACTTTTTATTTGAACAATCACCTAAATTCTCATTAATTAAAAAACCAAAAATGCAGGGGTTTAGCATTGCTAAATCCTGCTGTTTATAGAGATTACAGCAGTTTTCATGTCTTTAGACCACAGTAAGGGCGAAGCATTCGGATGATAATCTTGGGTAAAAACCAATAATTAATTGTCCGAATGCTTCGCCCCTACATTATATTTATTCAACTCTAAACCAACAGCGTTTGCATCAAAGGTTGATCACCATTTAACTTACCAGTTCGCAACCATTCAGCCATTTCATCAGGTGCTTTTGCTTGAGTTAGTTTCTCTCGTAAATAACCCCTATTCTCAACTTAATAACAAAGCAAATAGTCCACATAAAGCAATCCCATCAAATACACCAGCACCTCCAATACTCAACACTCCCGCACTCATAGATTGAATGTCTTTGAGATGTAGCAAATCAGCACCGATGAGAGTGCCGAGAACACCACCAGCAAAGGCTACAGGAGCCGCATGAGGTGAGGCTATGACTATTGCGGATATGGCCGCAGTGAGGGGCGCTAACAAAGGATTCATTTGAATACCAATGCCTGGAACTACCCGCGCCGCAAAGTAACTCACAACAGTCACAATGGCAGTAACTAATAAAATTGCCAGTCCATTTCCCTGGGAAAATTGGTATAATGCCAAAGCTACGGGTATTAGTCCACCGCCCACATTCAGAGCTACTACGGTAGAACGCTGCACTTTCCTTAGCGGAATACCCCAAAATTCCCTTAACCACAGTGCCGCAAATTCATCCGCTAACTGTACTGGAGCTTCTAGACGGTAGATTGGAATATTGATGGTGCTGGTAATCATTACTAGCAGCAATAATAGAAAAGCAATGTTAGGAGAAAACCCCAACTTGGCCACTGCAATTTCCACCACGTCTACTGCAACAGCAAACCAAATCAATGGCAGTAGCAGTAACAAAACCAGAAATAACATTAATGAAACTGGTAGATAGATCATGGGGGATAATAAAATAGATTGACTTGGGAAACCAAAGCATCAAATCCAGTCTTGGAAAAATCTCCAATTAACTAAAAAATGCTTTGATTCCAGCAATTGCGAATCATAAATTTACAGTATGGTGACAGTTACAGGTTCTGAATGTGGTCAAGTCAAGTTTTGTATCTGATATCTATTCTAAAGATAGGATAGTAAACTCTAAATTCATGTATACCTCACCAAAAAAATGTGTATTTCCGTACTTTGATGAACAATCAACTAGGTTTTCTGCTTAAACTACTTCTACTCTCAACTTTAATCTCATTTTTGATTAAGTATGTCTGTCCAATGTTTTTGATTCCAGAAACATCAACAAACGTGCTTATTTTAGTTATGTTGCCTACTCTGATTATGATAACTGTCTTGCTTTGGCGAATGCCAGCACAAAAAAAAATTAACTAAAAATCTCTAAGTGAAGCCTTAAAATTAGCTAACTTAGCTGCATAGCTAAAAAATTTCATCTCACCAAGCTTTGGGAGTTAATCAGTGAAACTGGGTCAATGGATAGGTTTAATTGCTTTAGTTCTATCTTTATATATATTATGGCAACTACGCGAAGTGCTGCTACTGATATTTGCTGCTGTTGTTTTAGCAACTGCTTTAAATCGGTTAGCACGAAGTTTGCAAAACTTGGGAATGAAACGTGGATTTGCTGTTTTTTTGTCAGTAACTATATTTTTTGCTGGTATAATCGGCTTTTTCTGGTTAATTGTTCCACCTTTTGCCCAGCAATTTCAAGAGTTAACCTTGCGAGTTCCCCAAGGTTTTGAGCGTTTTAATAGTTGGATTGATGAACAGATAACTCATCTTCCTGAGCAATTAGTCACTTTCATCCCGGATCTTAACGGCTTGATTGCAGAAGCACAACCTTTATTTAATCGGGTATTAGGAAACTCTTTTGCTTTTGTTTCTGGCTCTTTAGTAATTGTTCTAAATATTTTATTAGTGTTAGTTTTAACAGGAATGTTTTTAGCTAATCCTAGTGCTTATCAAAAACTATTTATCAGACTGTTTCCGTCATTTTATCGGCGACGAGTAGATGGCATTTTAAGTCAGTGTGGAATTTCCTTAGAAAGATGGGTTTCAGGAGCTTTTATTGCTGTTTTTGTAGTGGGATTGATGAGTTTATTAGGCTTGTCAGTTTTAGGTGTTAAAGCAGCTTTGGCCTTGGCAGTTTTAGCGGGATTTATGAATTTAATTCCCAACTTGGGACCAACTATGAGCGTAGTTCCAGCAATGGCGATCGCACTTTTGGATTCTCCTTGGAAACCTTTTGCTGTCTTGATTCTCTACTTTTTTATTCAGCAAGCTGAGAGCAATTTTATCACTCCTGTCGTCATGGCACATCAGGTATCTTTATTGCCAGCAGTCACCTTAATTTCTCAATTATTTTTCGTTACCTTCTTTGGCTTTTTAGGCTTGTTTTTGGCATTACCTTTAACTGTTGTCGCTAAAATTTGGGTACAAGAAGTATTAGTTAAAGATGTCTTGGATGAGTGGACGCATAATCATAATTTAGATAGTGAGTTGGTAATGGTTTCTGAATCTCCTGATATCAACGACACTCAGGACGTGGAAGTGACAACAAATGATGAATAGTAAATACAGGTTAAGATATAGGTATCATCTAGGAGTAATCAAGATGGTTAACACAGCAGTAAGAAGTCTCACTTTTGAAGAATACTTAAATTATGACGATGAATCTGGTTTTAAATCGGAACTGGTTGATGGACAGTTGGAAATTATGAACCCACCTACTATTGAACATTTTTTGATTTGCAAATTTTTAGAAAAAACTCTAGATGGTGAAGTTCTGCATTTGAATTTACCTTGGTTGTGTTTTAGGGAAACTGGGGTGAGAACGAGTAGAAATAAATCGCGATTGAGTGATTTGTGTGTGGTGACAGTGGAAGATGCGAAGGAATTGAGAAATACTTCTGCTGTGTTTGAGTCAGCACCATTATTAATTGTAGAAGTTGTGAGTCCAGAATCGGTAAAAAGAGATTATCGTTATAAAAGATCGGAATATGCAGCTTTAGGAGTTCCTGAATATTGGATTGTAGATCCTTTAGAATCTAATATTTCTGTGTTATTGCTAGAAGAAGGATTATATGAAGATACGGTATTTACTGCTAATCAAAAAATTATATCGCGGACTTTTTCTGAATTAAATATTACGGTTGAGCAGGTTTTGAATGCTGGTAATTTGGTGTAAATTGTATAGTAGGTTAGGTTTTTTGGCATCTAACCTACAGTAAAAATGTGATTTTTTTAATAAACCTTGTTAAATTCTAATCATGGGTTGTTCCATCTGGCATAATTGCACCTGTGAGCTTTGCATTTGTTAGATTTGCACCAGTTAACTTAGCGCCATTCAAAACTGCTCCTGATAAATTAGTTCCAGATAAATTTGCGGCACGAAGGTCTGCTAACGTTAAATTAGCACCTTGCAGGTCAGCGTAACTAATATCTGAATTACGTAAGTCAGCTTCAGTTAAATCAGCACTTTTCATAGTTATATTTTTCAAGTTTGTATTCTTTATATTTGCCTTAATCAGACTAGAAAAACTTAAGTCTAAACCCTTTAAATTTAATTCTTCAAGTTTAGATCGATCTAGTTTTACCGCACTTAGTTTTGTACCTGTTAAATCTGCTTTTATAAAATTGGTATCAGTCAAATTAGCCCAACTCAGATTAGTATAACTGAGATTTGCATTACTTAAATCACATCCTTGTAGGTTAGCATCAGTTAAGTCTAAATTTCTCAAATCCATACCAGACAAATTAGCATTTTCTAAAGATATGGTGGGATTCATAAAATATCCACCTGTTTGCACAGGATCAAAGTTTTTTGGGAAAATAGTATTTGGATCAAAAAATGCGTGATTAAGATTTACTCCTTCGAGATTTGTTCCTTCTAAATTGGCTCTTAATAAATTGACATTACTTAAATTGGCATTACTTAAGTTTGCTCTTATTAGATTAGCTTTTCTCAAATTTGCACCACTGAAATTTACTCCACTGAGGTTAGCTAAACTGAGGTTCACTTCTCCATCTAACTGAGCATGACTGAGATTAGCTTCACTCAAATTAGCTTCACGCAAATTTGCACCACTAAATTTAGCTTGAATAAGATTAGCTTTAGTTAGATTCGCTTCACACAAATTTGCACCACTGAAATTAGCATGACTGAGATTAGCTTTTTTTAAGGATGCTTTTTCTAGATTGGCTGATGTAAGTATTGTCTGATGAAGATAAGCGTCGTCTAAATTAGCAAAACTAAAATTTGCATAATCAAATCTACCTGCACTCATATCTGCTCCTCTCAAGTTTGCACGATTTAGTTTAGTGGAACCAGCCGTTACATCAGTGAGATTAGCAAAACTCAAATTAGCATCAGTTAAGTTAGTATTAAATAAGTATGCTTTTGTCATATTAGCACCGCTCAGATTTACATTGCTTAAATTTACATGATGCAACTGTGTACCAGTGAGATTTGCATTAGTTAAATTAGCGTGAGTTATCTGAATCTTACTACTTAAAGTTTTTCCACTCAAATTAACACCAGCTAAATTAATCGCAGTAAAATCCCGTTCTCCAGCTTCATACCTGCGCCAAAAATCTTCTGTACTAACAGGAATATCCTGATAATCTTCTTCTGCTGCATAAAACCTGTTAACTAACCACATTACCCTCTCCAGTTGAAATTCCAAATCCTTGAAATCATTGCTATCTTGCATTTCTTCTACAACTACATCTATTTCCTCTTCTTTCTCAATTTGACCAACATCAACATTTTTAACAATAGCTGTTTTCTCTACCAGTAAATCTTGATTGTGTTGTCGTTCTACTCTTTCAAAAAACTCTTTTACTATTTCTATATCATCTAAAGTTTTTATCTCAGTTAAATTTTCACCATCATGCAAACTTTCACTCACATTAGATGACAAATTTAAACGTCGTTGCAACTCAGCTACTTGAGCAGTTAAATTTACTATCTCTTGTTGCATAGTTTGAATTTGCTCTAATTCCGGTCTATTGTTAAATTCTTGTTTCAGTTCATCAAAATACTGTTTTAGCCAAGCAATATTTTTGCGTCTTAGTTCCTGTTCCCGTTCAACCTGAGAAATGCGATCTGCTAAAGATGCTAAATTCAGTTCTGAATCCGAAGTATTCATGAATTTTGACCTAACTGTATTGTGTCTACTTTTATAGTTTTCCCAAAATCAAGGCTAAACTAACAAAAGCAGTAACAGTAGGTTGGGTTGACTCAAGGAAACCCAAAACCAACAAATTTAAAATCTATCAACAAAACGGCGGCTTTTCTTGTTCCCATGCTCTCTGGGGAAACATAAGTTTAATTTCCCAATTATCATGAAAACAGATACAATTTTCTCTAGCTTATAACCGGAGGTAGAACCTCCCAGATAGCATTCCCAGTTCAGAGACTGGGAACGAGATGATTTTTATCAGTTCTAGAATTAAAATTAACTTTGTTCTCTAATTTAACCGCATCCGTGACTACTACTCCCCTTTCCCCCAACTTCTCACAAACAGCTTCAGTTCCCGATACCTTGGGACGTTTTGGCCGCTTTGGTGGTAAATACGTTCCTGAAACCTTAATGCCCGCTTTAGCTGAACTAGAAACAGCTTATCAGCAATACCGTAAAGACCCTAGCTTTCAAGCAGAACTCCAAGGTTTACTGCGAGATTACGTAGGACGTGCCACACCTTTATACTTTGCCGAACGCCTGACAGCCCATTATGCCCGTCCAGATGGCACAGGGGCGCAAATTTACTTAAAACGTGAAGATTTAAATCATACAGGCGCTCATAAAATTAATAATGCCCTTGGTCAAGTATTAATGGCCAAGCGCATGGGTAAAAAGCGTATTATTGCTGAAACCGGTGCAGGACAACATGGTGTAGCCACAGCGACGGTTTGCGCTCGTTTCGGTTTGGAATGTATTATTTACATGGGTGTTCACGACATGGAACGCCAAGCTTTAAATGTGTTTAGAATGCGGCTGATGGGGGCGGAAGTTCGACCTGTGTCTGCGGGTACGGGAACTCTCAAAGATGCTACCTCTGAAGCCATCCGCGACTGGGTAACGAATGTAGAAACTACTCATTACATCCTGGGTTCTGTCGCTGGTCCCCATCCTTACCCGATGATGGTACGTGATTTTCATGCGGTTATCGGTGAAGAAACCCGCGCTCAAGCAATGGAAAAATGGGGCGGTTTACCAGATATTCTCATGGCTTGTGTCGGTGGTGGTTCTAATGCTATGGGACTATTTCACGAGTTTGTCAAAGAGCCATCTGTGCGGTTAATTGGTGTGGAAGCTGCTGGTGAAGGTGTGAATACTGGCAAACACGCGGCGACATTGACAAAAGGACAGGTTGGTGTATTGCATGGAGCAATGAGTTATCTTCTGCAAGATGAGGACGGACAGGTAATTGAGCCACATTCGATTAGTGCAGGTTTGGATTATCCCGGTGTGGGTCCAGAACACAGCTATATGAAGGATAATGGCAGGGCTGAATATTACAGTGTTACAGATGCTGAAGCTTTGGAGGCATTCCAACGCCTATCGAAATTAGAAGGAATTATACCAGCATTGGAAACATCTCATGCGATCGCCTATCTAGAAACTTTGTGTCCTCAACTTTCCGGCAGTCCTCGGATTGTGATTAACTGTTCTGGTAGAGGTGACAAAGATGTGCAAACAGCAGCTAAGTTTTTAATTCAGGATTGATCATCAATCATGTTGAAAAACACTATTTCTGTTATGGGTGCAGGTTTATCGGTTTTAGTCAGTGGTGCAATGGCTAGTTCCGCACCTAATTTTTCTCTCGTATCAATTCCTAGCTACCAGATTGCCCAAAATACGGTTAACACTGCGGCAATTGAAGCATCAGTTTTCCAGCAAATTAATCAGTATCGCGCTTCTCAGAAGTTACCTGCACTAACTCGTAATTCTAGTATTGATACTCAAGCGAGAATTCACAGTCAAAATATGGCTAGTGGTAAAGTTGCTTTTGGACATGGAGGATTTTCAGCGCGAATCAAAGCGATTAATATTCCCTACAGTGCCGCTGCGGAGAATGTGGCCTACAACCAGGGAGCTAAAGATCCCGCTACTACGGCTGTTCAAGGTTGGCTCAAAAGTTCAGGCCATTTGAGCAATATTCAAGGTAATTATAACCTCACTGGTATTGGTGTGGCGAATAATAGCAAAGGACAAATTTATTTCACACAAATTTTCCTGCGCTCAAGATAGGTAAGTATTCAGCTATAGAACTCGTTCATACCCAGATCCCCGACTTCTAACATTAATTTATAATTTGTGGACACAATAAACAAAAGAAGTCGGGGATCTTATCGCCCTACCTGAATTCTTACCAAGATAGCTGTTTTGAACAATACCTATTTACTAATATTAGTATCCATGACATCTATCAGTGGATACTATTTTTTATATATATTTTTGATTAATAATGTAGTGACAATAACATTTAATGAGGTAAGACATCTACCACAGGCATATACTTGGATAGTGTTTTTTTTGGGCATAAAATTTAAGTCATGAAATTGGCAGATTTTTAGGAAAAGAAAATGTCATTTTCAGGAAAGTAAACTCAGAAGGCTGAATTATCCAATATAGGTATTGCAGGTAAATGAAGTACAAATTTTTTTTACTTTCCATGTAATAAAAGGGTTTGATTGTTTACTGCTGTGCGTTTGTAGCATTGCTAAACCCTTGCTGACAGATGCTGTAATCCTTCAGATCATGAATACTTGACAGTATCCTGGTACTTATTCTGAGCATCAGAAGATAGAGTATATATCTCATAAATCCATACACTACCTAATTGTCTATGTTCCGACAAACTGCTTTTGGCATGGCTTTAAGTACGCTTGTCCTTGCTAGTGGATTGATGACTGCTCCAGTTCCCGGTAATAATTCTCCTAAAAAAATCGGTCAAACTCAGTCATTGAATACTTCTATTCAGGCGGCTATGTCAAATTTTAGTTCTGAAAATTCTACTTTAGAAAAATTAGTTTTTGAGCAAATTAATCAATATCGAGCTTCTCAAGGACTGTCAAAGCTCACTTTAAATGCAAGTATCACTCAACAAGCAAGAATTCACAGTCAAAATATGGCTAAGGGTACAGTTAAGTTTAGTCACTATGGATTAGAACAACGCATTAAAGCTATCCCCCTTAAATATGAAAGTGCTGCGGAAAATGTGGCTTTCAATGTTGGATATAACGAACCAGCAAAGCAAGCTGTGATTGGCTGGCTCAACAGTCCTGGACATTTGAAAAATATTCAAGGACAATTTAAGCTGACAGGGGTGGGAGTGGCCACTAATGCTAAAGGTGAAGTTTATCTCACACAAATATTTATCAACACCAGATAGATTTTATTGCTGATTTTTTGTCCAATTTGCACAATAATAATTTAGTGTCTGATACAGTGATTTAACTGATAGACACTATAATTTATTTGGGAACGATTAATGACTTTACAGGATT
This sequence comes from Anabaena sp. UHCC 0451, assembly GCF_034931405.1. Lineage (NCBI taxonomy): Bacteria > Bacillati > Cyanobacteriota > Cyanophyceae > Nostocales > Nostocaceae > Anabaena > Anabaena sp. UHCC 0451. The sequence goes on from NZ_JAYGHA010000015.1 coordinate 86,839, forward strand.
TTCAGGTGAGCGATCGCGATTTAGATACAGTCACCCTTGCTGAATATTTACAATCTGATGCGATCGCTGTTGATACCGAAACTATGGGATTATTACCACATCGCGATCGCTTATGTCTCGTTCAGTTGTGCAACCCTGAAGGAAAAGTTACAGCCATCCGCATCGCTAAAGGACAAACAGAAGCTCCCAACTTAAAACAACTCTTGGAAGCCACCCACGCCATCAAAGTATTTCACTTTGCCAGATTTGATATTGCTACTTTACGCCACAACCTAGAAATTCAAGTTCAGCCTGTTTTTTGTACCAAAATTGCCAGTAAATTAGCTCGTACCTACACGAATCGTCACGGTTTAAAAGATGTAGTCCAGGAATTAGAACAAGTAGAACTAGATAAAAGTTTCCAAAGTTCTGATTGGGGTAATGCGGTTAATTTATCTCAAGCTCAATTAAGTTACGCTGCTAATGATGTCCGCTACTTATTGAGTGTACAACAAAAGCTCACTCAAATGTTGCAAAGAGAAGAACGTTGGGAATTAGCTCAAGAATGCTTTCAAGTTCTACCAACATTAGTTTCTTTGGATTTATTACAATTCAAAGATTTGTTTGAACACTAATTTGGTAATTGGTAATTGGTAATTGGTAATTGGTAATTGGTAATTGGTAATTGGGTTATTAACTTCTCCATCTCACCAATCATTTCTGCTGATTTTCTAAGTGAGTTTTCATGCGAGAGATAACATTATAGTCATCTGCACCAGCGGGAGTTCTTGATTCAATAATACCTTCTGTTGGTCCACCAATCGCTTTCCATGCACCAAGTCCACCTTTGAGTTGGGATACATTTTCAAATCCAACTGCACGCAATATTTGGGCAGCTTGAGCAGTTTGTCCCTCGTTTGCACCGTAAACATAAATATCACGGCTTTTATCTAAAGATATCACTGCAATGTCTGTTAGGTCATTTATGGGCATAGGCATTGCTCCCATAATATGACCTTCATTATAAATTGAGCGATCGCGCACATCCAGAATAGTAAATGCAGGTTCACCCCATTCCAAACGAGACTTAACTGCATAAACATCAGACTCTGCTTCTATTGGTGGTTGTGCAGGAATAATACCACTTATCAGATTATTAGGCATAGATTTTATCCTGTTTTTCTTTTATTTAAATTTATTTACGTCAATAATAAATTAACAAAATCCAAAGGTTAACTTGTCTTTCTGAGGTATGAACATATTCAAATTTCCCTATCTATCTTCAGATATATTCAATTTAACTATAGCAATCCTATTTGATTTGTGAATATTGCCAGAGTCATATCCCCAACTTTTTAGAAAAGTCGAGGATTTTGATTTACCTACAATATTCTGTATATCTGCAATTTAGGTTTTGATGATTTTTTGAAAATTATACTAAATTTAATACTAAGATAATCTTTTTTTAAAGAAACTATAATATCAGGGATATTAGGAAAGTTCGGCATCATGTATTTTATAAAAATCAACAGAAAATTTGGAATTCAATCCTTTTCTGATGTATGAAAATTTATATTCCTAACAAGGGAATACTTTCATAATCATCTTTGACTCTTAATTCAACTAATATCTGAGTGGATATGGCAACACCTAATAATAATAGACAATCTAATTTTTTCAGATTTATTTTGACTCTTGATCCTGTATCTAAGATGATTTTTATCAGTCTTGGACTGGCCAGCATTGGTACATTTGCCATTATTATTTGGAATTTAAGTAGTCGTTTCACATCTCCTCAAATTACTATTGCAGCTGGAGATAAAACCGGAGAAAGCTATATCATCAGCGAAGCCATCACAAAAGTAGTTGAACGCAGATCCAATATCAAAATTACACTACAAGCAACCGGGGGTACATCAGAAAATCTAGAGCTGTTATTAGCTGGTAAAGCTGATTTAGTAACGGCTCAAGCTGATGTAGTTTCTCAAAAACTTGGCACTTTAGCCAACGATAAATCTATACTTTTAGATTACAAGAAAAAATCCACAGCTAAAACAGTCGCCGTATTATATAGGGATCTATTTCAGTTAGTTGTCAAAGATCCCAAGATTAACCAATTTGTTCAACTCAAAGGGAAAACGATTGCTTTAACTCCTAGTGGTGGACAGTATGAGTCTTTTATGAAGATAGCAGAACATTATGGTTTAAGCCAAAAAGATTTTAGAATTACAGGCTTAGATATGAGTGGCAGACCTATTAAGAATTATGATGATAATTGGGCTGATCAAGATTTTCAAAAAAACCGAGCAGATGCAATATTTCGAGTTCGCGCTGCCGGGAATAAATCCATCTCTAACATTGTCAATAATTACCAGGGAAAATTAATACCAATTCCCCAGGCAGAAGCCATGAAAATCAAGCAACCTGCTTTAGAAAGCGCCATTATTCCTCAAGGTGCATATAGAGGAAATTCAGCTATGCCGCCCACTAATTTGCCCACAGTAGCAATATCAAGACTGTTATTAGCTAGTGATCAAGTAGATACCCGTATTATCAGAGAAATAACCCAAATTATATATGAATATCGCCAAGAAATAGCCAATGAAATTGCTAAAGAACACGCCGAAGTTCAACCATTAGTTGCTAATATTAATCAACCCAGTGATGGTAGTAGCACTGACATCACTTTACATCCAGGCGCATTATCTTTCTATGAGCGAGACAAACCTTCTTTTATTCAAGAAAATGCCGATTATGTAGCTTTAATATTAACAGTTATTGTACTCACAGTTGAATGGATTAAACAAATCAAATTATGGGTAGAAAAAGGCAAAAAAGATGAGGCTGATGAGTATCTTAAATTAGCTATTAGCCTCATGAAAGAAGGTCAATACCAGCTAGAAGATAGACAGAAAAAGCTGGACACAACATTTGATGAAGCAGCTAAAGCTTTAATTGATGAAAAAATTTCCCAAGAATCATTCCGAACTTTTAATGAAGCTTATAAAACTACCAGAGAAGCTATAGAGAAAGATCGGAAACTTGCTCAATTAATGATTGAACAAAGACAAAGAGAAAATTCTGCTAAATATATCAAAATAGTAGTCAAATTGTTGCAATATCGCCAGAAAGATAAAGATTTATTGCAACAAAAGTTAGACCAAATTCTGGAACAGGTAGTAGGAGATTTAGTAGCAGAAAATATCTCCCAGGAATCATTTCGGACTTTTATTGAGGCTTATAAAGCTACGCGAGATGCAATTGAACGTAATAATTGAGACTCCTAACTCCTCAATTTTGAATCTTTACCTATCTATAACTAGGAGTCTACATTTTATACAAAAAGTTTTCTAAAAAATACCAAAATCATACATTACCGAATATATTCTAGAAAGAGTATTATAAAGTTTGCATAAATTTCCGGGAAAATTAAGTGTATACAAAGAATACCGCATAGTTCCTACTGGTTTAACTAGGAGCTAATATCCTCCTCAAAACAACAGCTAAAACCACCTAACGCCACAGAAAATCACCAAATCAATTAATAAACTACATTGGATTATGGATACGCTGCCCACGAATATTCCCAAAATTATGATTGTAGATGACGATTTCAGTGTGAGAAATCTTGTCTACCGATTTCTAAGTCGCAAATACCAAATAGAATCAGCCGTAGACGGTCAAAGTGCTATGGCATTATTTGAGCAATTTAATCCAGCCTTGGTAATTCTAGATTGGAATTTGCCAGATGCCAATGGCTATAAGCTTTGTCAAGAAATGCAAAGTCGTACCAATGTTTTGGTTTTGATCCTCACTAGCCGGAATGATGAAGCTGATAAAATCAAGGTTCTGGCTGCTGGTGCAGATGATTTTATGACAAAACCATTTAGTTTGGCAGAAGTGGAAGTCAGAGTAGAAGCCCTTTTGAGACGTGTACGTTATATTCATCCTCATCAATCACAACGTCTAATTTTTAAACAATTAGCAATTAATCCAGAAGGTAGAGAGGTAAAACTGAACGATAAACCTTTGGCTTTAACCGCCTTAGAATTTAATATCTTACATTTTTTAGCCAGCCATCCTGGTCAAGCTTGGAGTCGTCCCCAACTAATTCAAAAAATTTGGGGTTGTGATTATGTCGGAGATGGACGAGTTGTCGATGTGCATATTGGTCAGCTGCGTAAAAAAATGGAAGCTGATTCTAGTACACCAGAGTTTATTAAGACGGTGCGTGGCTACGGTTATAAGTTTGAACCACCAGAAGGTAGTAGAGTTTAAACTCTAATACCCAAAAAACAACTCATTCAGAGATTTATTAGGTTCTGCGTTAATAATTTGGTTGTACACCTGAATTCACTAAGGAATTTGACGGAGGCTTGATCACTTAGTTGGTGTGAGTTGGGATTATTGCAGCTAAAGTCGGTCAGGGAACTTGTATCTACTCAAGCCTCATCACAATTTTAGATGTTAAATTCTGCAATTATGAATTTGAGATTGAGGTTTAACAATTGTGAATAAGCAGCTATTGCAGAAAAATAAAATAATCTTAATTATTCACAGTGGGAAGCAGTTTTAACGATAAATTTACATCTTAATATAATATTATGATTGGGTTTCTCATATTGCAAATATTCTTTAAATGTAGTAATTTCAATGAAACTAACAGTAATTACCTTCAATCTCCGGTACGACAAACCAGATCCAGGGGTGCATCAGTGGGAAAAACGTGTAGGTGCGATCGCATCCGTGATTCAACACTACCAACCTGATTTATTGGGTACACAGGAGGGTAAAGCCCATCAACTGAGAGATTTACAAGCATTGATACCTGAATATAACTTTATTGGGGGCGATCGCACGGGAACAGGAACAAGTGAACACTGTGCTATTTTCTATCATCCCCAACGCTTGAAATTGCAAAAAACCCAAGATTTTTACCTCAGCGATACCCCAGAAATTCCTGGTAGCATTACTTGGGGAACTCGTTTACCACGTATGGCAACTTGGGCTAATTTTCAAGTCGGTAATCCGAGTATTTCCCTCACTATCCTTAACACTCATTTAGATCACGAAAATGCTCAAGCTAGAGAATTAGGTGCTGCATTAGTTAATCAACGGTTAATGGAATTTCCCCCAGATGACTATCTACTTCTAACTGGGGATTTTAACGCCAATCCCAATACTACAGCGCGGCAGATTTTCGCCGATAATCACAAAATCCAAGATGCTTTAGCAACGCTGACTTTAGAAAAACAGAAAACTTTTCATGATTTTACAGGCGAAGCCTGGGATGCCATTGATACTATATATTGCGATCGCCGTTTTCAGATCGAACAAGTAATTATTGACCATCAAAAATGGGCAGATGTTTGGCCATCCGATCACTTTCCTGTGATTGTGCAATTACAGTCATTATTCTAGATAATAGATTTATATAAATGTTTATTAGTAATTTTCTCTCGAAGATAGCAATCCTCTTTGATTTGTGAATATTGCAAGAGTCAGATCCCCGACTTCTCTAAGAAGTCGGGGATCTTGTTGTTCATAACTATCAGCATTTGGAATAAAAAAAGTAAACGCACCTTGTCAATAAAGCCAAAGTGCGATCATGATTTAATCCGCGCAGACGGACTTTAGTTGTGTAGTTCCGCAATTTCTGATCAAGAGTTAAATATCAATCTCACTCAACTCACGGGTGATATAGTCAAAAGGCTCGTCTACAAACGCTGTATTAGCCACACCCGCCGCCGCAGCTTGCTCTCTAGCAATATCCTTCATAATCTGAATACCGCGCACAGTAGGGCTAATAGGTACACCCAAAGAATTGTAAGTTTCCCTTAACCCTTGCAATACACGCTCATCCAACACATTCATATTAGCTGCAACTAGAGCATAAGTAGCATAGCGCAGATAATAATCCATATCACGCAAACAAGCTGCATAACGACGAGTTGTATAAGCATTACCACCAGGACGAATCAATTCTGGTAATTCTTCAAACAATCTAGAACCAGCTTGCTTAACAATAGCTGCCGCATTAGAATTAATCGCCGCCGCTGCTTGCACTCTAGCCGTACCAGTTTCAAAGTAAGACTTGAGGCTATCAATCGCATTCCGGTCAAAATATTTTCCGGCTACGTCATAATTCTTAATTAAAGTTGTAACTGCATCGCGCATTCTTGTTTCTCCCAATTGTTACTATCTATGGTTTGATATTAATTTGGCTGCATTCATGCACCAGTCAAGTTTTGTGCCATTCAGATGAAATAGATACGGCACAAAAAACATCCATCCATTACTTAAGGATTTTATGCCAAAGTTGACCACGATAAGATGAAGTTTCTTGTTTTGTGCAGATTCAGAAAGAAAGGTTAATATAACCTGTAATCCAGACAATCTGTAACAAAAACCACAAACTCTGATCAAGTCAACTATTTACGATATTCCAGGTGGTGTGTCACAACTTGGGTGATGAGCAGGGTTAAAATGCTTTTGCAGAGTCTGGTTTTATTTTAGGAAATTGGGTACAGAAGGAGTAACAATGACAACCCCACAAGAAGTCTTGAAGATGATTCGAGACAAAAACATTCAGATGATTGATCTGAAATTCATTGATACACCTGGAACTTGGCAACATTTGACCATGTACCAGGACCAAATTGATGAAAGTTCATTCTCTGATGGCGTACCTTTCGACGGTTCTAGTATTCGGGGTTGGAAAGGTATCGAAGAATCTGACATGACAATGGTACTCGATCCCAACACCGCTTGGATCGACCCATTCATGAAAGAGCCAACTCTAAGTATCATTTGTAGTATTAAAGAACCCCGCACAGGCGAATGGTATAACCGTTGCCCCCGCGTTATTGCCCAAAAAGCAATTGACTATCTAGCTTCCACCGGACTTGGTGACACTGCTTTCTTTGGTCCTGAAGCTGAATTCTTCATCTTTGATGATGTCCGTTACGACCAAACCGCTAACTCCGGTTACTACTATGTAGATTCCGTAGAAGGTCGTTGGAATACTGGTAGAGAAGAAGGCCCCAACCTGGGCTACAAAACCCGCTTCAAAGAAGGTTACTTCCCAGTTCCACCAACTGACAGCTTTCAAGATATGCGGACAGAAATGTTGCTAACAATGAAAGACTGTGGCGTACCTATTGAAAAGCAACACCATGAAGTGGCAACAGGTGGTCAGTGCGAACTTGGTTTCCGTTTTGGTAAGTTAATTGAAGCTGCTGATTGGCTGATGACTTACAAATATGTAATCAAGAACGTGGCCAGAAAATACGGCAAAACCGTCACCTTCATGCCAAAACCAATTTTTGGCGATAACGGTTCCGGTATGCACTGTCACCAATCTATCTGGAAAGGTGGTCAACCTCTGTTTGCTGGTGATAAATATGCTGGTATGAGCGAAATGGGACTTTACTACATTGGTGGTATCCTCAAACACGCTCCTGCATTGTTGGCAATTACCAACCCCACCACAAACTCTTACAAACGTCTCGTACCTGGTTATGAAGCACCAGTAAACTTGGCTTATTCCCAAGGTAATCGTTCTGCTTCTGTGCGGATTCCTCTGTCTGGGGATAATCCCAAAGCCAAGCGTTTAGAATTCCGTTGTCCAGACGCTACTTCTAACCCTTACCTAGCGTTCGCAGCTATGCTGTGTGCTGGTATTGATGGTATCAAGAACAAAATCCATCCTGGTGAACCCTTAGATAAGAATATCTATGAACTTTCTCCAGAAGAATTGTCTAAGATTCCTTCTACTCCTGGTTCTTTAGAATTGGCTTTAGAAGCATTGGAAAATGACCACGCTTTCTTAACCGAAACTGGTGTGTTCTCAGAAGATTTCATCCAAAACTGGATTGACTACAAGCTTGCTAATGAAGTTAAGCAAATGCAGTTGCGTCCTCATCCCTACGAATTCTTCTTATATTACGATTGCTAATTGCCATCCGTAGTTAAGTATCAAATATTTAAGCCACCCTCAAGGGTGGCTTTTTTGCACAAAAAAAATATTAGCTCATGGAAGCATGACTGGAGCTATAAAGGGTTTGTGTAGTTGGATCTATTTTCCCTTGAATCGGATTCCAATAGTTGGATAGTTCTTGGGGAAGACCAAGTTCCTGTGTAGCACGCATCAGCATTGATTGTTGACGATTCTTAACTTGCTGATGTTGACGTACCATTAACGCACGGGATTTTTCTTGAATAGACATAACCTGATCCTCTCTAGTTTTTTAGTAATAGATAATTAAATCTTTTGTTCTGACATATATATATTATCTGGAATTCTGTATCATAAACTACGGAATTGCAATTTTGTCACAAAAATTTATAAATAGGGTTTGCTGAGAAAGTCTTCTCGTTGAGGTTTAGGAGTCAGGAGTCAGAAGTCAGGAGGAGATTTGAAAACTTCTTTTCCATCTCTCGAACTCTACAAAATTGCAAGGTTTTTGAGACACAAGACGCTATATTTTTGCACCTACTTTCCTGTTTATCCACCTCCAACCTTTGATTTATCTGGGTTTTACATTTATATGCCTGACGGCACGCTCCGCGAACAGCATCCCCTAACTAGGGGAATAGGTACAGAATTTTCTCCCCTGCTCCCCAGTTTCCAATTAAGCCGTCACAAGTTTTTCCCCTCTTAGCATCCGGGTAGCTGCTTCTAGTAAAGCTTCTTCTAGATAGGGTTTAGTAAAGTAACCACTAGCACCTAGTTGAACCGCCATTTGCCTATGTTTGTCTGCACCTCGTGAGGTAAGCATGGCAATAGGTAAGTGATTCAAGCTACTATCCGTTTGGATGAGTGAGAGCAATTTCAGCCCATCACAGCGTGGCATTTCGATATCACAGAAGACGATATCGCAAGGTAAACCGGAACGAAGTTTATCCCAAGCCTCTTGACCATCACGGGCTTGTTCAACGCGATAACCTGCCTTAATAAAAGTCAGAGAAAGTAATTCCCGCACAGTAATTGAGTCATCAACAATTAGCACTGTCGGATCAATCTTCACATCTTGAATTGTCTGTGTAGGAGGAGCCGTTTTTCTTTGCCAAGAACTACCACCAATTTGTTTAGACATCTTGCCTTGGAAGATGTCAATGATTTCTAAAACATCGGCAATAGGCATAATGCGACCATCACCAAGCACTGTAGCACCAGCAACACCACTGGGTTTGGGTGCTGGACCTTCAAATTGCTTAATGACTATTTCTTGTTCACTTAATACCTGGTCAACTTGAAGAGCAACCATTGTATTACCTGAGCGGACAACAACCACGGAAATCATGTCATCATCTCGCGTGTTGCTATAGATATTACCGCGACTAATCTGGCGATTGAAGGCTAAAATGTCCTTTAAAGGTCGGAATGCTAGGGCTGTATCTCGCCACAAAATAAACGATTGCCCATCACTATCTTTCTTAATATCCGTGGCAGCTATATCTATTGTGTCTTCCACACCATCCATTGGGAAAGCAATTCTTGATTTATCGGAGATACAGAATAGAGCTTTACAAATACTCAAGGTGAGTGGTAAGCGAATAGTGAAGGTAGTTCCTTTACCTAGTAATGAATCAGTGCTAACTGTGCCACGAATTTCGTTAATATCGTTTTGAACTACGTTCATGCCTACGCCCCGGCCTTTGATATCATCAATTTCATCGGCTGTACTGAAACTGGGCAGAAACAAAAGTTCATAAACATCTTGGCGAGTCATGTTTTGTGCTTCTTCTGGTGTGATCACACCTTTTTGAATTGCCTTGAGTTTCACTTTTTGATGATCAATGCCAGCACCGTCATCAGTGACAGCGATGACAGTTTGGTTGCCTTGGTGGAAAGCGCGGATCGAAATTATTCCCACAGGTGGTTTACCTGCTGCGGTGCGAACTTCTGGGGTTTCAATCCCGTGAGCGATCGCATTATTAAGCATATGGGTAAGCGGGTCAGTCAGATGATCCAAAATCATCTTGTCAATTAATGTATCTGCCCCTTCGGTCTCCAATTCTACTTGTTTTCCATACTTAATCCCGTTATCCCGCGCTCCTCGGCGCAAGCGGTCAATAGCTTGAGCAAAAGGAACCATTCGGGCTTTAGTCAGTCCCTCTTGTAGCTGAGTAGTCACTTGACGGAACTGTCGCGCTACTCGTTCGGTTTCTTCAGTCACAAAGTCAATATCGCTTCCTGACTCCCGAACTCGGACAATATATTCTATTGTTTCTTGAGAGAGGGTATGAAAGAGGCTAAACTGATCCATCTCTAGTTCACTAAAACCTCTGTCATTGGAATTATGAGAACGACCTTGGTCTCTGATCGATCTAGTCCGGCTACTCAACAGAGAAGCTTCTAGGAGCGATCGCTCATATAACTCTTGCATCCTTGATCCCACATCGGAAAGATGTTGAATTTGAATCAGCAAGTTATCTAATGACTGTCGCAGACGCTCATGATCCTGTTCTAAAGTATTGCGATTGACTACCAATTCCCCAACTAAGTTGCTCATCTCATCCAGTTGTTTAACTGGAATTTTCATGCTTTCTTCTTTGACACGGCGAATAGTTGGACGTGGTGTTTTACTACTGTTAGATTTTGCTGCTCTTGCAGGTGATTTCATTGTTTGATCCGCTTCGGCCAACAAAATCTCCAAGTCTTTAAATTCATCAGGCATTTCTGAAGACCCAGCAGCATTTTGAGCTTTTCTAACCACAGGTTGGCTCAGTTTTGATGGAACTTCCGCCATCTGTTCGGCTTCAGCATTATCTATACTCAATAATGCATCTAAAGCGGCAAAATCAACTTCTGGCAGGGAGTCTGAATTGCTTGTTTCTGTTACTAATTCCTCGTCTAGTAATGCTTCTAAGGAAGCAAATTCATCTACTGTATTTTCCGAACTATCTGCTGTTTCTGCTGTTGTAGTTTCTAACTCTAGTTCTTGAGAATCTTCTTCTATTAGCGTTAGCTCAATTTGCTCAGATACATCTGCTGTGACGGACTCTTCTTCTAAGTTCAATTCTAGGAAATTGTCATTGAAGAGATGCTCAATATCTTCATTTAATGCCTCTGACTGTGTTTGGTTATTGAAGCTAAATTCGAGAGTATGATCAGCAGTTACCTGGTCATCATTAATAGATTGAATTACTGTTAAATCGTCTAAAGAAACTGGTTCATCTTCATTGCTGTTGTTATCAAAACTAGCAAACCAATCCCAGTCCAAATCAGCATCTGTCTGAGCAGATGGATTAGTAAACTCTGGCATGAAATCTAGTGCTTCTGGTTCTTGAGAGAAGCTGTGAATTTCTGGTAAGGACAACTCATTATCATGATCTACTGTGTTGGAACTAGATGGAGATTCTGCTAAATCAGCAAATAAGTTATCTTCACTATCAGTTGTCAACGAAGGATATTCTATCTCTTTTTCCTGGTTTTCTGTAAAATCAAAATCTCCCAAGTAAAAGCTGAGGTTAATATCTGACTGCTGACTATCAGCTAAAGTTTCTCCAGAGGCTGCAAATAAACTTTCTTCTAGTTCCTTAGCCACATTTTGTGCGACTTCAGCAGTTATTTCCGGTGCTAAATCCATCTGATCCCAGAAGGTGTTGAGATCGTCTTCATTGTGAGAAACTTCTGCTCCCGTGTTTAGAGGTAAAGCAAATAAATCACCTATTTCTAAATCATCTGGTGTTTCTGTTGTTTCTTCTTCTAGTTCACCTAATAAATTATCCAAAGACAGGCTTTCTAGTTGAGTTTGGGTGAGTGATGATGCAGTTTCGTCAATAGTCAGTTCTTCTAGAAAATCAGTATTTATATTGGTTATTAACTCATCAAAACTGTTCTCAATTACAATGATTTCTGATTTAATTTCTGGCTCTTCAGGCAATGATAATAATTCATCTTCTTCTGATACCAATCCCAAAATATTATCCACTGCTTCATCATTAGTGGTAATTATTGGTGCAGTTTCTTCAGGAGATGGGGATGCGTCTGTAAAACTTACTGTTAATTCTTCAGTAATGTCAGATTGGAAGAATTCTAGATGGGAATTGCTGGTAGAAATATCGCTAATTTCTGGAGTCTGAGGAGTTGTCGTTTGATGTTGTGGTTCTGAACTTTCTGATTCTAAAAAGTCTGCGCCGAATAATAGATTTAGGTCTTCTGTGGTATTATTGGCAGGAGTTTGTAGTTCCTGACTGCTAGTATGATGATCCAATAACAACAAGTCATCTAAATCGTCATTACTATCGTCAACTTGACTGTTACTAATTCCTAATTGATTGCTGTTAGTTTCTAGGATTTGTTCTTGTCGCCAAGTTTCATCTAGTTCATCAGTCTCCCCTTTAAATAAATCTTCTAAAGTATTTAACTCAGCAATACCTACTTCTGGTCCATTCATGTCAAAAATATTATCGCTATGATTAAGCGTTTCCTCTTGATCAGTGAATAAGGAATGGACAGAATCAGCTTCTAAATCTAAATCTACATCTATGTCATTTAATGATATTTCCGGTAAGCTATCAAAGTCGTTATCGTTTGTATTTGCTGCTAAACTAAATTCTTCTATTGGTTCAAATGTAATTGTGCTGTTGGGCAGCACATTATCTGTATTTATTTCTAGTGTATTCCTAACTTCTGTATTTGTTTGTGGTTGCTCATCTGCCCAATCGAATGTTAGTTCTAACAACTCAAGTTCTGGAATTAGCTCTAGTGATTCTAATTCTTGACTAATAGTTATTTCTGATTCTCTACCTTGAATAACTAATTCTTGAGCTTGCTTGATTTCGGTAATAATAATTTTGGCTAAAGTGAGATAACTATTATCGGGATTGGCGATCGCATTGGTTGCTGATTGACATAATTTACCCCATTGGGGCAAATTAAATTTCTCCCCAAGTTGAACTAATTGCTGACAGCATTCCTGCAAATTGTCCCTAGATGAAGGTGTGCTGCTTTGTTTAAACAGTTGCAGCATTTCCCGTAGGGATTGTAGGACTTGACTTTGATACTCTGACCAATTAGCATTTTGGCTGACTACTAACGGTTTTTGTGGTTCTTTTGGAGGTACAATCTCCTGTTTTGGCAGTTCTATCTGTGTAAACACAATAGGGGTATCACCGCCTTGGGATTGTAATAATAGCTCTAAGTGCTGATTCAGTCCTAAAAATATCGGTTCACTTTCTGACATCAAACTATTTGCCGTTTCCTCTGACAGTCCAAATGGACTACTCAGATGATCTAACAAAACTTTTAAAGTATCAGAGACACTAAGAAATAAAGACTCTAATTTTTGATCGACCTGAACTGGATGCTCTTTGAGAACTTTAAAACAATCTTCCAGTCTGTGAGACGTGTGCTGGATACTACTCAATCCTAGCATAGCCGCCCCTCCTTTAATGGAGTGAGCAGCCCGGAAAACTTCGTTGACCATTTCTGGATCGTTCAGGGTATCTTGCAGCTTCAGTAGCCCCTGTTCAATGGTGTTCAGGTGGTCTCTGGCTTCTTCGATAAAGTAACCTAAAATCCGTTGTTGTTGTTCAGGCTGCATAAACAAGGATGAAGAATAAAGGATGAATAATTAATGCAGGATTCAGGTATAGTTTTGGATTTGGGATTGAACAATCTAAAATTTAAAATCGCAAATCCAAAATTGAATTTTTCCTTTACCTGGATTCAATGGTTTCCACTCGGAAGCGTTCCACAGAGGCTATCAAGTCGCGGGATACTCCCACCAAGTGTTGTAAAGCTCCTGAAACTCGCTGTGCTTCTTGGGAGGTTTCTTGGGCTGTGAGTTCGACTGATTGCATCACCTGAGCTACAGCGCGAGATGTTTCTGTTTGTTCTACGGTATCACTGGTAATTGAACCTACTAGACGGTCAATATGATCAGCTACTTTAATGATGTTTTCTAGTGATCGCTTGGCTTCTTCTGCTAGTTTTGTCCCTTTAATTACCTGTTGTGTCCCTTCTTCCATCGCTGTCATTACCGAGCTAGTTTCGCTCTGGATTTGCATGACGATTTGTTCAATCTCTTTCAAAGACTTGGCGGATTTATCTGCTAACTGGCGGACTTCATCAGCGACAATTGCAAACCCCCGTCCAGCTTCTCCGGCTCTCACTGCCTCAATACTGGCGTTGAGTGCCAATAAGTTGGTGCGAGAAGCAATCTGGGAAACCAAGGCGACGATAGAGTTAATTTCTTGGGAAGATTCAGCTAACCGCTTCACTTTTCGGGTTGTTTCCGCGACTGTTTCCCGAATTTCCAAAATCCCGGCAACGGTATTTTCTACTGCTTCGCCTCCTTGAATAGCAATCACACTGGCATCACGAGCTACACCTTCGGCTTCCTTCGCTGCCAGTGCTACCCGTTGAATCGATTCAGTCATCACCTGTACAGAATTGAGGGTGACAGCTAATTCTTCGGCTTGACGCAAAGCATCCCCTGATAAGGCTCTAGCGAAAGTTTCTGAATTGGTTGAACCTTTGGTAACATCTCTAGCTGCCACTTTCACCTGCTGCACAATATCCCGCAGGTTTTGAATTGTCAGGTTAAAGGCATCAGCTACTGCTCCCAATACGTCAGCTGTCACCTCAGCTTGAACCGTTAAATCCCCTCTAGCTGCTCCTTCCACATCATCTAAAAGGCGAATTACTTGGCGTTGCAGGTTTTCTTTGGCTTCCTCTTGTTCCACCGCTTTGCGTTGGGCTTCATTGGTGGTCATGAAAATCACCCTAGCCATATCGTTAAAGCTGGTGGCTAAGTACCCTAATTCATCCTCTGAGTAGACTGTAGCCTGAACATTGAGATTTCCTTCTCGGACAGCATCAAACTGAGCTTGCAAATCTTTGGTAGTGCGGCGAATTTGTTTGAGTGTCAGATTACCCATGAAGCCAGCTGTCATCCCACCTGCCAGTCCTGCGGCCAAAGCCATTGCCCAACCTGTATTCCGCACCGACTCCCGTTGTGACGGTGGAGAAAATGAAGTTGCACCAAAACTAACTAGAGCGGCTACTACTGCTGAGGTTAAACCTACTGTCCCTGCTATATACCACTGCTTTTTATCGAGAGAGGCATTTTCAAAGAATCCAAATATACCCTGCTCAATGTTGACATTGGGTTCTAGTTTAGAAACTTCTGTTGGGGTAAATACAGGAACGGCTTCTTGAGCGCCAGTAATGGTGAAGAGTTCCTCATCGCGGTCAACATCGTTATCATTAATTGAGAAATCTTCTTTAAAACTACCGCTAGAAGAACTCATCTTCTCCCTGGTTTCAGATAATAACTCCATACTGTTGTAGTTAGAATCTTCTGCTAGGTCAAAGCTGGGAATACTTCCTAAATCATCAAATTCGTCGAAATCTCCGAGAAATTCGATGTTTTTAGCATTGTCTTCCTGCATGACATAATTATTTGACTCTTCATCAGTGGCAAAGCTTTCTGAACCAAAGGCAGATTCAAAGGCATCTAAATCGAAACCATCATCATCCAAGTCATTTAACTCATCTCTGGTATCTACATTTGTCTGCCGACTACCAGCGGTAATATTCTTGTGTAAAGATGATGATACTTGGGTATTTAAGTCTGGCTCTTCTACAGGTTGTAGTTCCTCGGGAATTTCTTCTATCAACTCCTCTGGACTGCTAAAAAATGTATTGACGTTGCTGTCTCTTAAATCATTTCTATTTAAATTATGATGGTTTTCGTGTGCAGCAATGATCATACTAATATCTTCCTGACTATTGCTGGAAACGTCAAAATCCTCCATACTCATGTCGTCAAAGTCTAGTGAATCTTGTTCCATCATTAATTCAGGTGCTGGCTCCCAATTATTGTCAGCTGATAAATTAATTTCGGCTAAAGATAAATTAATCTGATCCTCATAGTTTGCTGATAATTCCTGTTCTGAATGGAGATCCAGGTTGGCAAAATGACTATTTTCTCCTGACTCTCCCATATTCTCTGATGAAATCCCTTCTTGCCAGAAAGAAGGCAATTCTAAATCTTCTAACTCCTGACTATGATTACTACTGGCTTCTAATTCTGAGAATGGTTGATCTAAAGTTAGTGGTAACTCTAAATCGCCTAACTCTTGACTATGATTATTACTGGCTGCTAATTCTGAGAATGGTTGATCTAACGCAAAAGGATCATCACCAAATATTGAGCTATCCGATAATTGATCAAAACTATCGAAATCGCTTTCAAAAGGATTATTTGCAGCTATATCTTCGAGAGCATCTGGCGATGCTTCATAGTCACCAAAAGACTTTAGATCAAAGTTGGTGTTATCCAAATCTCTACTAACTCCTAAATCTAGTAAATCTGCTTCCTCAGTTACCAGACCATTAGATGCTTCTACAGAATTTGTTGGTTCATTAGGCTCAACTGCAAATACATCTTCACCGAAGGCATCAAAGTATTGTTTAATACTTTCAAGGTAATTGGTGGCAGAACCTAAAATTTCTTGATCATCTGTCAAATAGAACACCTGCTCATATTCTGCTTTGGCGATCTCAAACTGCTGCAAAACATAGTAGATGTGACCTCGCAACAAATGAGAATTGGGGTCATCTGGGAAACTATCTACCGCTTGGTCTATTAACTTAGCGGCCACCTCATAATCTTCTTCTGTATAGGCTGTTAGTGCCTGCTGATATTTTGAATTGCGATCATCTATATTGACTACCATTTCCTCCCTCCCAACTTCATCCTGCCCACCTAGCACTCCGCAAAATTGCTGTTTGATCAATCAGCCTCAGATACTTATTACTTTCAGTATCTAACCATTCTCCCCGGAGAAAAGGAGCCATTGTATCTGGGACATTAGTTGGTGGCATTAGATACTGTACATCTAGCCAACCCATGCCACAGATTTGATCTACTCCTAAGCCTACTATGATGTCTTGATCTTCAACAGCAATTACTGGTATCTCCGATCTATCAGTGTTTAAGGGAGTCATCTCCCCTAGAAATTGACCTAAATCTGCTACCCAAATTAATCGACCTCGTAAGTTTAGAGTACCCAAAAGCAGTGGAGAAGCATTAGGAATCGGTGTGATCCGATCTGGACTGAGTTCAATAACTTCCCGGATACCAGTTGCAGGTAATGCAAACTCCTGATGGGAAGGAATGTAAAATCGTAAATGTAACTCGCCTTTTGGGTCTATGGCTTGGGCTAGGCTATCGCTATCAGGATTTTCTAGTTGTAATTCTGGGCGATATTGATCTTGACCACTGCCACTTAAAAAGTCTGGTTTGCTGACCATATTTTTGTCATCCTTATCCTCGCAGCAGTTGTTTGACTGTTCCCACCAATTCGGTTGGTTGAAACGGTTTGGCTATATAAGCGTCGGCTCCTTGCTTCATCCCCCAGTAGCGGTCAAATTCTTCTCCTTTAGAAGAACACATAACTACGGGGACATTTTGGGTTTTGGGGTCGGATTTTAACCGCCGACAAAGTTCATAGCCGTTCATCCGGGGCATGACAATATCCAAAACTACTAAATCGGGAGGTGTACTTTGAATAGCTTCCAAAGCTTCTACTCCGTCTCCAGCATGGGTGACAGTTAAGCCACTAGCTTTGAGGAGATCTGTAATCATCTCCCTTTGGGCGATACTGTCTTCGACAATCAGAACTGTACTCATAAATACCTATCTACCTCCTGTGTCAGACTTTCTTTTCTGGAATGTTCACCAATTCTCTTACTAGCTAATAAGTGTATAAATTAATTCTACTGTTTAACTAATTTACTGAGTATGGTTGTTTTACTGGAGTTAGCTGATTCTGTGATAACATTTTTTACCCTATCTTTGAGCAAATCCACAAGTCTGATCTTGCGTTTATATTCCCACACTAGAATCTAGGTTGATATATTTTTCTACAAGCATCAGTAATTCAGTATCTGCAAATGGTTTTGTTAAATAATCTGTAGCTCCAACCATCCTAGCTCTGACGCGATCAATAAATCCTTCTTTGCCAGTGAGCATGATAATTGGTACAAGTCGAAATGCTGTGGAATGTCGCAGCATGGAGCAAATTTCGTATCCATCCAATTCCGGCATCGCAATGTCACATAAAATTAAATTTGGTTTGAGTAGAAAAACAAGACTGAGGGCTTCTAAGGGTTTGGTGATGGAAATCGCTTCATATCCTTGTGGTTTGAGGATTGATTCCACGGTTTCACAAATGGAGATTGCATCTTCAATACATATTATCCGTCCTTTATGCTTGTCTACCTGCTCCCAGCTAGGTGTTTGATTACTAGGAGTGGAAGTAGCTGAATATACTAATTGTAACCATCCCTGCTGTACATAAGGATATATTGCTTTGGCAACGGTTAAAATATCACGATTCAGAGAACGAGCCAATTGGCGTAGAGATGTTTTCCCATCTGCCCAATGCTGTAACTTATTCACTGTAGATACTGGTAGTGAGTCTGTCAATCTAGCTATATCAGCCAGTACAGGCAATTGTTCTGGCGATTGAATATGTGGATATAGCTGTTTCCATTCTTGCACTTGCTTGGTAATTTTTGTCACTAGAAATGTAATTTCTAAGCTGGTTAATTGAGGGACAAGTGCTGCACCTAAATCAAAAATGAAACTACCTTGGTGTAAACTCAACAGATCAAACAGTGTTTCATGTACTAAGCCATGAATGATGTTCCGGGCTACTTTTGGTGTGATAATATTTTGCTCTAAAAGCGCCCAGATATAGGCGTATTCTGGAGAATTTGTTGATTCCACGGTAGCAAGTTGCGTTTTGTTAAGCCGTTTTTCAACTCGGTAATGACGTAGATAATCATCAATCCGAGGTAAACTACTTTCACCAGCTTGACAGTAGACTATTTGACCGTTTAAAAAAAATACAAACCAAGATAGTTGTTTGCTCTCTGTGGCAGAACGATGCTTGAGGTTGTCTTCGTTACTAAGTTTATGGCTGTAGTAAGTGTTGTGTGCCTCCACCCACAACTGCCCGGTTCTTTGTCCTAAAGAAATAAGTTGTAGGATACTACAAATATCAATCTCGTTTAAATTTCCTTGCATTTACCTACAAAACCCTCCTTGGCATTCTCGAAAGATTACTTTATTAATTGTCACCTTCAGCTTTTCCCAATTTCAAGTAGAATGACAGGATGATTATCTGTAACCAAACAGTCTGGCAACTTTAAGATATGATCATTTTGTGATAAATGTTTGACAAAATTAGTGTTCAATCAGTAGTCATAGTCACTATTATGTATACAGGATATAAAAGATGCGAATTAGCTAAGTGTACCAAATATAAAGATATATCAAGATGTGAGATATCACTTATATAAGTGTTTTGTCTGTCTTGTGCTGCTAGACTAATGTTGAACAAGAAGACGAGTTAGCAGATTCATCTAAGGTATATAGCAAAACACAGACGTAAAAGTACATCAAAAGGATTAGCGGTGTGCTGTATTTAGCAGAAGTACAAAAACAAAAAGGCGGTTTATTGAGTGGCGGTTCTAAAACTGAACTCAAGCTACTAGCTTGTCAACGTAGTGACCAGAATTGGGGTAATGTGTCAGAAGAAACAATTGTTGCTGATGAAGCAAGCAAGTTGAATGATGGCGCACTCGTACTAGTGGAACTGAGTCCGAATCGTCAAGTACAGCGGATTCAGGAGGCCGGACGGCCGCTAGTCAATATTTTGCAGAATTTTTCCCGTCAGATGGAAAAATTTAAGCTCAAAGAAGATGAGATTGACCAGTGGAAGCAGTCACTAATGTTCCAAGTCCAAGAGCTAAATCGTCGAGAAATGGACATGGAATCTCGGTTAGAACAACTACAACACCTGGAAACGGAGGTGCAAAGCTTAGAAAAAAATAAACAGGTAGTGGAAACATCCCGTCAACAAATCGAAAAGTTGCGGACAGAAGTTGAACGCAATCGTCAAGAACTTGAAGGTGCTTGGGAGCATTTACGGGGAGAACAGCGTCGTTTTGATGAACTCAAAGCTGATTCCTCCCAGGGGACGGTTTTAGATGAGGCTCAAAGTCGGCTTATCGCTGATTTGCTGAATCGCTTATCTCATGGCGTTGGTTCTATGGGAATATTGCGGGAAAACCTCAATTTTGCTTTTGAATTTGTAGAAAAACAACAAGCCACTCTCAACCCACATTGGCAACAATGGGAGTCGCAGCGCAATTTGGCTCAACAACAACAAGGGGAAGTTGAACAACTCTCCCAGGCGTTGAGCGATCGCCAATCTGAATTTCAACAGATCCAAAACTCTTTGCAGCAACAAATAACTAATTTACAATTGGGTAAAACACAACTTAACAATAAGCAAGAATTTTCTGTCATCCTCAAAGAGCAGTTGCGAAATCAAGAAGATTTACGCCAACAAATCCAAACTCTGGTAGCTATGACCGGAAATAGGATATTGGAAGAGCTAGTTGATTTACCAGGTTTGCAGAACTTACCTCTAGAAGAACTACAAAAACTGGTTCAAGACTTGCAGGATAAACTAGGAATTGACTCTAGTTTCGTTCGAGACCAGGAACAAGAATTAAATTACAAAGAACAAGCTATACAAGAACTAGAGGCGAAGATCCGTCAAGCATCTGGACAAGAGTTAAAAAATTTAGAAGCAGAATTAGCTGAAGAACAAGACCTCTATCGAATGCTCAATAAAAGTTTAAGACCACAACGCAATAATTTATTAAAGCAGGAGCATATTTTTAAGCAACATCAAACTATACTGCTGCAACGACAAGGACAGTCTGTTCCCAATTTTACAGGTGATAGCACAATTAATTCGGAGTCAATTCTTTCCCAAATTGAGACTCAACAACAACAACAGTCCTATGAATTGCAAAAGTTAGAAACGGAGATTCAACAACTGGGTGCTGATATTGAAAGCACGCAAGGTGAAATTGATCATCAAACCCATGAGTTAGAGTCTAAACGTCAAGAAATCAAATCAATGGAAACACAATTACTCAACTTGCAAACAGCCACGGCTGAATGTTGGGGGAGGGTTAATTTATATCAAGAAGCACTACAACCTATCCAAGATTGCTTGGATGGTTTACGGGATAAGCTGCAAGTAATTTCTGAATCTTTAGTTCATGTCCAAGAAAGTGGAGATTCTCAACTTCAGACTATTACCCAGATGCGTCAAACTATGCAAAGTTTGATTCCTCAATTGGAGTTGTTAGCTTCATAACAAGGATGAGGGGTGAAAAATACTCATTCTTCATTCTTCATCTGGAATATACAGATCCAGTCACCTTGTACTTGAGCGATCGCACCTCCAGGAAAAGGATCGGTTTGGGAACGATTTGGGGCTGTAATTAAAGCCGTAATTTTTTCAATGTGTTCAAAGTTGGGGGCATCAGGTAATATTTCTTGGAGTACCTGACGCATCACCCGACGTTGCAAAGCTAGGGGTATTGTTTTTAAAAGACGACGATTTAATTGTAAATCACCTTGCTGACCCTTTGCTGAGGCTTCTAGACGCAATTGACGGGCTGTTTGTTCGAGATATTCTACCTCCGCTTGTAGAAGTTCTGCTGTTTGAGCTAAACTTCTTTCTACTTGGGGGTTGAAATTTTCTTTTAAATAGGGGATTAGTTGCTGACGAATCCGATTTCTGGCATATTTTAAATTTTGATTTGTCGAATCTTCCCAAATTGGTAAATTAAAGTTTTGACAAAATTGCTCAGTTTGATGGCGCGTTACTTCTAAAAGTGGACGCACGAGGATAATATTTTCAGTTAGTGGACGTTGCCACGTTAAAGCTTGTAGACCATCAGCACCAGTACCGCGCATTAAGTTGTAGAGTAAAGTTTCGGCGCGATCGCTGGCTGTGTGTCCAGTAATAATATATTGATAATTATTAACTTCGGCAATTTGAGTCAAAGCCTGATATCGCCAATTTCTAGCAGTTGCTTCTGTATTTATAGGTTGGGTTGCGGTTTGTAAATGATAGGGTAGGTGCCAAGACTTAGCGAGGTTTTCAACGTGGGTAGCATTAGCTTGAGAATCTTCACGCCAACAATGATCACAGTGGGCTATAGCAATAAACCATTGCCATTTTGATTGTATATCTAATAATAGTTTGATTAAACATAAAGAATCTTGACCACCGGATACTGCTACTAATAGTCTTTGTTTGGGTTTGATGAGATGGCGATCGCGGATAGTTCGATGTATTTGGGCGTGAATAAGTGTCCATGTCATGAGTCAAGAGGTTGATTGATTTTTGATGTGAGTTTTAACTATTTCATCACCTGAAATTTTCGATGAAAATATATTAATTAAGTAAAATCTCTGGAAAAGTTAAACATCAAATTTTATTACATATCAAGTTAT
Source organism: Anabaena sp. UHCC 0451 (assembly GCF_034931405.1). Lineage (NCBI taxonomy): Bacteria > Bacillati > Cyanobacteriota > Cyanophyceae > Nostocales > Nostocaceae > Anabaena > Anabaena sp. UHCC 0451. The sequence goes on from NZ_JAYGHA010000015.1 coordinate 109,170, forward strand.
ACCCCTTTTTATATCTACTAATCTATTGAGGATAAACTAGTTTTTATAATGTAAATATGGTGAATTTGTAAAGTTTATCAATAAATAGGTTGATGGACTTGACACAGCTTGCCATAATAGTAAAATTTATACATTAAATAAAAATCAAGGCGACCAGATACATACTAGTACAGCACGGCGTAAATAAACCAACCATTCTCAATTGCTAAAAAGCTTACGACCTATTATTTTTGAATGCATGACTTTTGACTTCCGCGAAGCGGTACTAGTGTATAATTCTACGAATCAGAAGCTTTATTATAGTTAGGCTTCTAGTGGGATAACGCAGCTTGACGTTAGCCAGCTAACTCATTCCGGGTTAGGATGATAAATCAGCGATGTCTTGATTAAATATCGATATTGAGTTGAGTTTTTGAAATTTTATGGACAAAAGTCCACCAGATGGCAGTAGTATCCTCCCCTAAGCTGGCGAAATAGTCTCCCAGCGAGGGGGAGGCATTAGGAGGAATTGATTATGCTTACACAAGAAGTTCGCAATTCATTGGACATTGCTGACTTAAATCAATTGAAATTTGATTTAAATCACTTGCAACCAGTGGATGTGGGGGAATACATCTCACAATTACCTGAAAAACAAAGAGCGATCGCATTTCGTTTACTCAACAAATCTCAAGCCATAGATGTGTTTGAGTATTTACCCACAGAAGTACAAGAAGAACTGATAAATTCCCTACATGATGCCCAAGTAGTACATCTTGTAGAAGAAATGAGTCCTGATGAAAGGGCATACTTGTTTGATGAACTACCAGCAGGAGTAGTCAAACGGTTATTACAACAACTCAGTCCCGAACAAAGACAAGCTACTTCAACAATTCTCGGCTATCCAGAAGGGACTGCTGGCCGGGTGATGACAACTGAATATGTGCGTTTACGAGAAGGTTTAACGGTGGGAGAAGCCTTAAGTAAAATTCGCCTTCAAGATGAAGATAAGGAAACAATTTACTACGCTTATGTCACAGATGATAATCGGACTTTGGTCAGTGTTGTTTCCCTGCGTCAGTTGTTATTTACTTTTCCCGAAGTCTTAATTAAAGATATTGCCAGTTCCCACGTTGTCAAAGTCAGAACGGAAACTTCTCAAGAAGAAGTTGCCCGGATTATGCAACGTTATGATTTAATTGCCATGCCTGTAGTTGACAGGGAAGATCGATTAGTCGGCATTATCACCATTGATGATGTCATTGATATTTTAGAAGAAGAAGCTACAGAAGATATCCAAAAATTGGCAGGGGTGAGTGGTGATGAAGAAGCCTTATCTCCTCCCCATGTCACCATTCGCAAACGCTTGCCTTGGTTATTGGGTATTATGGGATTGTATATAGGTGCTGCTAGTGCGATCGCACCCTTTCAACAAGTCATTGCGGCTGTACCTGTCCTCGCTGTAATTATGCCGATATTCTCTAACACAGGCGGAACGGTTGGTATTCAAGCTTTAACGGTGACTATTCGCGGTTTAGGTGTAGGTGAAGTCACACCCAAAGACACTGCCAAAATTCTCCGTAAAGAACTTTTAGCAGGTTTAGGTACAGCCGTAGCTTTATGTATAACCATGATGTTACTTTCTCTAATTTGGGCTAAACCTCAAGAAAGATGGGTAGCTTTAATAGCGGGAACAGTTATGGCTACGAATACAATGGTTGCTGTTAGCTTGGGAACTTTGTTACCAATGGGATTACAAAGACTAAAATTAGATCCGGCTTTGATGAGTGGTCCATTAGTCACAACCATGTTAGATACCATTGGATTTGTAACTTTCCTCAGTATGATTTCTATTGCTTTGAAAGTATTTCATTTACCAACGTAAAAAGTTGGTAATTGGTAATTGGTAATTGGTAATTGGTAATTGGTAATTACTTCAAAAATCCAAAATCCAAAATCCAAAATCTAAAATCCAAAATCTAAAATCTAAAATCTAAAATCTAAATGCCTACTACTACTTGGACTCGTCATCATATTCTTTCCCTAGCTGACTTCACAGATACTGAATATAACGCGGTTTTACAAACTGCGGCTTCATTTCAAGAAGTGCTATCACGCAGAACCAAAAAAGTACCAACTTTACAGGGACAGGTAGTAGCAAATTTATTTTTTGAACCTTCTACTCGTACCCGCAGTAGTTTTGAAATTGCTGCTAAAAGGTTAAGTGCAGACACTTTAAATTTTGCTGCGGCGACATCTTCCATGACCAAGGGAGAGACAATTTTAGACACAGCTAAAACCTATTTAGCGATGGGTACAGATATTATGGTCATCCGCCATAAAGAAGCAGGAGTACCGCAAGCGATCGCCCAAGAAATGGATCGTTTAGGTGTAAAAGTAAGCGTCTTAAATGCTGGTGATGGACAACATGAACATCCATCTCAAGGATTACTAGATTTATTTACAATTTGTAGTTTAATTGACCCTGCACAACCCAGAATTGAATTATTACAAGGTAAAAAAATTGCTATTGTTGGCGATATTTTACATTCTCGTGTCGCCCGTTCTAATATTTGGAGTTTAACCGCTAGTGGGGCAGAAGTTCATCTGGCTGCACCTCCCACATTATTACCTAAATTCTTTGCTGAATATTTAGGAGGTACAGAAAATTCACAGCGTTTATTTACTCATTGGCGACTAGAACCAGCTTTAGAAAATGCTGATTTTGTGATGACATTGCGTTTACAAAAAGAACGAATGACAGCGCATTTATTACCCAGTTTAAGGGAATATCATCAACTATTTGGCATTACCAGAAATAAATTAAAACTGTGTAAACCTAATGTTAAAGTTTTGCATCCAGGTCCAGTTAATCGGGGTGTAGAAATTAGTTCTGATTTAATGGATGATCCTGAATTTAGTTTAATTCAATCTCAGGTAACTAGCGGTGTGGCTGTGCGGATGGCATTATTGTATTTTATTGGTAGTGGTAGGGCTTAATTAGAATTAATCTGGATGCCATATTTTTATTTGGATTCACATTCTCTTTTGGTAATAAAATGGCGATAACGAAACATTGCTTCTAGCTGCACTTGTACCAACCAACCGCTGACAAATTCTACTCCATCACCACCAGGCATAGAATAGGAAATATTATCAGTTAATTTCGTTTTTCCCTGTTCTTCTGTAAACTCATGACGATGTACCCAAGATTCAAAAGGTCCAGATATCTGCTTATCAGTAAACAGACGATATTTTTCATAGTTAGTATGACGTGCTAACCATGTCAAAGGTAAGGGTCCTAGAAACAAACGAAACTCAGTTACTGCACCTTCATCAAGTCCACCCTCCCGACGCAGTACCTGTACAGGTTGCCAAGGTGGTGTTAGTAGCTGTAAAATGTCCTGTCTTTCATGGAATTTCCAAACTACTTCGACGGGTGCATTAATAATGGAAGAATGAGTAAAGTGCAGCATGAAACCAAAAACCTTAAACTTAACCTTTAATTAACCTTCATATTCGGTGTCTATTTCAATATCTAGCGTATCTTCATCAATTCTGACATATAAAATATTCGGGCGACAGCAAACTTGACAATCTTCTATATAATTTTGCTGCATTCCTGCACTGAAATCAATAAAAGTTAAATTTGGTTCACCACAATAAGCACAATAAAATTCTGATGTATTTTCCATCCTCTAACTTTGCGAACCTCTGGGTTTATTTCACTTGGGAAGCAGAACGAAAGTAACTCATCGCTTCAGTCAAATGCTTTATTAGTGTAGACTGTGGCAATGGTCCTTGCAAGTGATTCCAAGGTAAAATCTTTTCAGTTGACCAATGACTATAAACGTAATATTCTAAATCAGGAATTTTCCCTTTTAATTCTTTAAAAGCGCGTTTGTAACTACCCAAGGAATCACCAAAATCACGAGTTAATTCTAACAGATGGGAAAGTCTGCGATCGCCTCTCGATAACAAAGCTTGAATAACCGACCAATTATAACTTTCAGGACGAAAATCTATACCTTGGGGCTTTAAATATTTTTGTAAAAACTGTAACCTTTTTTCAGATTGTTTATTCACCCCAAACCACTGAAAAGGCGTGTGTGACTTGGGTACAAAGGTGCTACATCCCAGGGTTAACCGCAAACCAGGAGCAGCTTTTTTAACAGCTTTCATCATTGCTACTGTTGCATCTAAATCTTCTGTTTCTTCCCCAGGAATACCCACCATGCCATATAATTTTAAACTTGATAAACCCCCAGCTTTAGCATTTGTAGCTGCTTGGATAATTTCATCATTATATAACTTTTTATTGATGATTTGGCGTAATTTATCCGAACCACTTTCTATAGCAATGGTAAGCGATCGCGTGTCTCGTTTTGCCAAAGTTTGAGCTAACTTTTCCGTTACCGTATTTGTTCTCACCGAAGCAACACTCAACCGCACATCATCATATTTTGGTTGACTAATATAATCTAATAACTCGGAAAATTCAGGATGTTGAGTTACAGAAGCACCCAATAAACCCAAACGGTTAGTAACTTTTAAACCTTGTTCAATAGCAGGAATTAAAGAATTTTCTAAACTTGCAGTTCTAAAAGGTAAAGTTAAATAACTAGCTAAACAAAAGCGGCACATTTCGGGACAACTCCGCACCACTTCTACCATAAAAATATTTTCCCATGCGGCTTTTTCTGTAACAACAGTAGAAGCAGAAAGAGTATTTCCCCGATAAGTTTGCTTTTGGATAAATGCGGGAATATCAACATCAATAGGATTAATTGCTATTATTTCTCCATCATCACTAGAATATTCAACATGATATAAACTGGGAATATAAATACCGGGAACTTGTGCTAATCTTTTTAATTTAACTTCCCGTGTTGCGTTTCTGACTTCCTTGTAAGCTTCTATAAAACTACCTAATAAAATTTCCCCATCACCTAATAAAATCACATCAAAAAAATCTGCAAAAGGTTCGGGGTTAGCAGTGAGAACAGGTCCACCACCAAAAACTAGAGGATGATTTTCATTGCGTAAATTTGCGCGCAGGGGAATTTGTAAAGACTCTAAAAGATTAAAGATATTCACATAATCTAATTCCCAAGACATAGAAAAACCTAAGATTTCTGGTTGTCGAGGAAGTTGTTCTTGAGTATCAGTAAATAAACGACTTACCTGCACATCATCACGCATCGCTAAAGTTGCCCAAACCACCTGATAACCTAGACTGGTTATACCCACAGTGTACTCATTTGGGAAAGCGAAAATTAAAGGAATAGAGTCATTTTGGGGAGTTGCAGGGGTAAATAAAAGCCGTTCCGAGTTAAATACAGATGATGTCACAGGTTATTCTAAAAAGTGATCTATATCTAATTGTAAATCAAATGAAGATAGATCCCCGGCTTCTCCAAGGAGACTCTGATGAAATTGCATAAAGAAACCCCATCTTCAACAAAGTAAGATGGGGTAATTCAGATTATATTGCTAAATCTTTAGATTCAGCTTAGTAACGATTGCGGCTACCGCCACCACGATTACCACCACCAAAAGAACCACCGCCTCTGTCTTCTTTGGGTTTGGCCTTATTAACTTTTAAATCACGACCCATCCACTCAGCACCATCAAGGGCATCAATAGCGGTGGTTTCTTCTTCTTCAGTACCCATTTCCACAAAACCAAAACCGCGCAATCTTCCTGTTTCACGGTCTGTAGGTAGCTGAACACGCTTTACAGAACCATATTCTGCGAAAACCGCAGTTAGAGTATCTTGGGTAACTTCATAAGAGAGGTTGCCTACATAAATTGACATAGCTTTTCTCCAAAATCATAAGAGTGTAGAGATTTAGGTTTCGGAGAAAAGTCTGTAAATACCAAAAGGAAAAAAACCATCAATGTTAAAAACAAACGCCGTCGCCGAATTACTTCTCAAGTTCCATAATTGCATAAAAATCAAATTCCAGAGAGGAAGTTACAAAAATTGTTACATAAAGACACATGAACAATTTATCTCGCTGGTTTTCCACTCTGAATTTAGTGATTATGGTGTATGAGACTGAAAATACCTATTATGATTTCTTTAGCAAAAGAGTAAGGGTTACGGATAATGCAAGTTCTAAAAAGAGCCATCAGACCAGAAATCTGTATATCGTTCCTCCACATCTACCCAACTACTTGGGGGACTGCTGGTGATATTTGTTTAATCCGTGAATCTGTCGCTAATTCAGGCGTATCTAAGTTTGTTGGACACAAACTCAAGCTAGTGCTTCCCAAAGGAATGGAGCGTGATTACTTAGCGGGACTACCGGTGATCAAAGTTGCAGGTCATGTGGGTGACGGACATCCTAAAGATCCTCAGTCCGAATGGGAGGCTTATGAAGGCGTAGATAGGGAAATAGCGATCGCGGCTCTGAAACCTTGGGGTTTTAAATTAATTGAGATTGATACTGATGTATCATTTTAGATGAATTTACCCAACTTCAACAAAGCAAGTTGGGGTTTCTACATCCCCAAAAGTAAGTTGAGATTTTTGATGCTGCTTTTGGGATATTGATCTCAAACTGCCAATTTAAAACCGTTTTTTCCTAGCAAAGCCAAGATTATTAAGATTTATATAGCAGTAATTCACCATCTAAGCCTGTAACACCATTGAGAATAGCCAGAGTTTTATTAATAAAGCTAATCTCAGTATTACCATTAGTTTCATTTAAAACTAAAGTAGCAGATGAAATACCAAGTCCAGCAGCACCAGCGATACTGATAACATCAATACCAACCTGAAAATCTAAAATTGTATTAGCTGCATCTGGTAGTTCAACGGTAACAATTTGGAACTCGTCAGCACCAGCACCACCGCTGATTAAATTATTACCACCTGTCTGCACAATGAATTTATCATTACCATCACCACCTAAAACTCGGTCATTATTACCCAGGTAAAAGGTATCATTACCAGCACCGCCTGACATCCGACTACCACCTTTAGCATCGGTAGCATCAAAAATATCATCACCTGAACCACCGAAGGCGCGATCATTTTTGCTGACATCTATAATGTCATTACCACTACCTAAGAAGACGCGGTTATCACTAGCATAACTTTTGATAGCGAGATCAACCTCATCATCACCAGCACCAGTAAAGACAATATCTACAACAGCTTCTAAATCCACACCTGCAATTAAATCATCATTTCCAGGAGTTCCAGATACTAACTTGCTTTCTGTGGGGAAAAAAGTTATACCAACAGGACGTTCAAGAATTGGGTTTGTGGGAACTAAAACCTCAAATGGGTTAACAGGTGAAGCAACTTCAGTGTCATACTGAAGAATTGCACCTTGATTGTCCGTAGTAAAATCAAAACCAACGGTAAGCAAATCACCATTAGGCGCAAAAGCCAGACTGCCAATAAAATTATTACTGGGCGGCGTGTCAGTTGTATAATTTGTAGAAAGCCTATTTACTAAATCCCCAGTTTCCAAGTCATAGCGTAGAATATCATTAGCAAAATCACTCACATATAAGTCACCATCTTTACCAACAGCTAAACCTAGCAAACTGACAAAATCAAAACTATCTGGTGAAGGTTGAGGTGTAGCAAAAATTGTGGGTGTTGTTCCTGCTGCTAGTGAATCATAACGTAAAACTTGACTAGAAAAACCTGCACTAAAATCAGCCGAAACCACTCCAGTAACAGTATCAACTGTGGCTACACTACCTTGAGTAGTAACATAGAGACTGTTATTTATAAAAAGTAGCCCGTTGGGTCCATTTAATCCGTCTGCTTGACCATTTCCCTGGGCGAAAATATCAATAAATTCTCCAGTTTCACCGTCATAGCGCAATATTTGATCACTGAGAAAACTGGAAACGTAAAAATTTCCATCTGGTCCATAAGCAACTCCGTAGGGACGAATCAAACCTCCGGTTTCATCTATGTCTGTATTGGGATTATCGCCGATAAAGACATCAATAAAATTACCAGTTTGTCCGTCAAACCTTAAAATAGAGGAACTTCCTGGTTCTGAACCACTGGCCACATAAAGGTCACTTTTACCGTCATCGTTTCCATCGGGTCCAAAAAGCAAGGTGTCAGGATTTTTGAGTCCACCAAGTCCAGCAGTGATAAACTCTCCTAAATAGTTACCTGTAGCAGCATCGAAGCGGAGAACATTGTCGCCTCTGGTGTTACCAACTAGAAAGCTACTATTTCTGTTTTGCATATTTTTATAAAAATATCATGGCTTACTTCTGTAACAATTTACCATGATAGCGATCGCTAATTATTTAGTTTGAGTGTTTTTTAAATCATACTCTAGTAGAGTTATCTATTCGTTGTTGAAGAGAAGCGATAATTTCAGGACTTAATTCTGCTTCTGGTTGTACTACTTCACGTTCAGCTAAAACTGATTTCATTTGACTTTCGGAGGCTTTTCCTAAAAGTTGTAACAGTGTTTTAAAGTTTTGTTTTTGCTCAATTATTTCTTTTTCTGGTGTTGCTTGAATAAACTCTGTGGATACAGCTTGGCGGGTTAAAGCATAAACTATATATTGATTTAAAGAAACACCTTCAATTTCAGCTAACTTGATTAACCGTTGGTGTAGTGTTTCTGGTAATCTCAGTGTTAATTGACTCATTATTATTCCACTAAACTAAAACCTATCAATATCTATATTTAATTCACCACTATGATATTTACGATGACATTCTGGACAGAACGTGATCATATTTTGTAGATCAGCTTCTCCTCCTTCGCTGTAAGGAATCAGATGATGTCCATGTGCTTTTTGTGTAATTTTTCCACACACCATACATTGATATGCTTCAACTTCTTTAACTTCCTTTTGTACTTTTCTATGTTCGTACGGTCGTTGCTTGCCCATTTTGATATTTCCGTCCTTAAGCATTAAAAAATTATTAACTCCCCTATTCTAAATGTTTTAAATGATTGATATTCATTGAGATAAAGAAAAGGGGAGGATGAAATTTAACTCATAAAACCGCTGTTATTCATCACTATCACTCGAATCAAGCAATTTCAATTCTTGTGCGGGAAGAGATTTCATATCTCCTTCAACTATAGTTCCTCTTGCCTCTGGAGCAATTTGTTTTTTTAGTTTTTTTATTCCACTGGAAATCTCTTCTTGTTCCGTTTCTGTCAACATATCAATTCTGACAGTAATTGCCCGATTTCTCTCCGACTTTTTAGTCATGGTTAACACCTTTGCTGGATATGAAATACCTGATAATTTTTCTAAAACGTGGTTACTTTTACTTTTCCTTGTGGAGTTTCTTTAACCGTACTAACTTCCATTATATTTGTCTCATCTACGTGAGTAATTACTAAGTTAGGAGTTTGGTTAATTCTGGGAATTTTGTTCTCATCTAAACTTATGGAAATTACGAAAACTTCTCCTTTCTGATTTTTGATAACAACATGATAGCCTGAATCTATAGGCCATAAATTTATTACCTCTTCTCCCTCTTTAAGAATTTTGATTTCTGGTGGAGAGATATGATTAGCTAACATAGTTATGTTCTCCATTTGGTAAAAAGAAAGTCATGTTACAATCTTAATATGAGATATATCTAAAAAACAATCTTGTAAAGAAATTTGATAATATTTTTTTGTTTGATAGGATCACGAGGATCATTGACATAAATTAAGATATTAGTATCAACGGCGTTCATGCAGCATCTCCCGTGTGAAACGAGGTGCATTTAATGGAATCGGATTTTGCTGCATTCGTGAAATTAGAGATTTGAGAAAACGTTGTTTACTTTCTACATCTGAAATGGGAGGTGAAACAACAGAATTTGATTGGATGAGTCATTCCACCTCAGAACCTTCAGGCAAATTACAGGCTGTTTCCAAAATGAATGTGCCGTTACGATAGACTGCTTTTAGGGTAGGGGGCATAAGAGAACACTCCATAATTTAATTATTGTAGAGCAAGTTAAGTCAAGAATCAGTATCACCCATCAATTAACAAGTTAATATTACATTCAAATGGCATGATTTTATTTCATCTCCTCACATTGTCCCTAGTGGTAATAGAATAATAACGATGCCTACGGCGAGTGAAACGATCGCCAGATAAAGCCTACCAAAAACAGAAGGTAGCAATTAAGTAGCAGATTTGACAGAAGTAGAACACCAAAACTCTGTATCCAGAAGAGATTACTGAAAAGCGAAGTAAAAATTTTTATGGTTTCCCAAATTCGGTTTTTAATGTGCGCTCCTGACCATTATGATGTGGATTATGTGATTAATCCGTGGATGGAAGGGAATATTCACAAATCCTCACGCGATCGCGCGGTGGAACAATGGAATAAATTATACAATGTTATCAAAAATCATGCCATTGTTGATTTAGTTGCCCCAGAAAAAGGCTGGCCTGATATGGTATTCAGTGCCAATGCAGGTTTAGTCCTCGGTGAAAACGTCGTTCTTAGTCGCTTTTTACATAAAGAACGTCAAGGTGAAGAACCGTATTTCCAACAATGGTTTGAAAATAATGGTTTTAATGTTTACACACTTCCCAAAGACCTACCCTTTGAAGGTGCTGGTGACGCACTCCTAGACCGGGAAGGGCGGTGGTTATGGGCTGGATACGGTTTCCGGTCAGAATTAGATTCTCACCCCTACCTGGCTAAATGGCTGGACATTGAGGTGATTTCTCTGCGGTTGATGGATGAGCGTTTTTATCACCTGGATACCTGCTTCTGTCCTTTGGCAAATGGTTATTTGCTGTATTACCCTGGTGCTTTTGACTCCTACTCTAACCGCGTGATTGAAATGCGCGTTGCACCAGAAAAACGGATTGCTATTGCAGAAGCTGATGCTGTTAACTTTGCTTGTAATGCGGTGAATGTTGATAGCATCGTGATTATGAACAAAGCCAGTGAGAATTTAAAATCACGGTTAGCAGAAGTTGGTTTTCAAGTTATTGAAACGCCTTTAACCGAATTCCTCAAAGCTGGTGGTGCGGCTAAATGCTTGACTTTGCGGGTAACAGAACCAATTGGTGATGAAATTCACGCTAACGCATCTGTAGAAAGTCGTGTCATTCGCATGGAAGGACACCTACTAGATGCAGGTTTGATTAACCGCGCTTTAGATTTAATTGTGGAAATGGGGGGAAGTTTCCAAGTTCTCAAATTCAACTTGGGAGAACAACGTCAAAGTACATCTGCGGCTGAGGTGAGGGTATCTGCACCATCCCACGAAGTGATGGAAGAGATTATATCTCAGTTGATTGATTTGGGTGCGGTTGATTTACCCCAAGATGAACGAGATGCTAAATTAGAACCTGTGATCCAAGCGGGTGTTGCTCCTGATGATTTCTATGTCAGCACGATTTATCCGACTGAAATCCGGGTAAATGGGGAATGGCTGAAGGTACAGAATCAACGCATGGATGGAGCGATCGCCATTTCCACAACTGCTAATGGTATAGTAGCTAAGTGTAAACTATTGCGTGATTTGGAAATAGGCGATCGCGTGGTAGTTGATGTTTTAGGTATTCGCACCGTCCGCAAAGCCGAATCACGAGAACAACGCAACTCTCAAGAGTTCAGCTTTATGTCTTCCGGTGTTTCCAGTGAAAGACGGGTGGAATTAGTTGTAGAACAAGTGGCTTGGGAATTACGTAAAATCAAGGATAGCGGTGGTAAAGTAGTTGTCACGGCTGGTCCTGTGGTGATTCATACCGGCGGTGGTGAACATCTATGTCGCTTAGTTCGAGAAGGTTACGTACAAGGACTTTTAGGCGGAAATGCGATCGCTGTCCATGATATGGAACAAAACCTGCTGGGAACATCCCTGGGTGTGGATATGAAGCGGGGTGTAGCTGTACGTGGTGGACACCGACATCATTTAAAGGTAATTAATACTATTCGTCGTTTTGGTAGCATTGCTAAAGCTGTAGAAGCGGGAGTAGTGAAAAGTGGGGTGATGTATGAATGTGTAAAAAATAACATTCCCTTTTCCCTCGCTGGTTCAATTCGGGATGATGGGCCTTTACCCGATACCCAAATGAACTTGATTTTAGCACAACAGGAATATTCTAAAATCATTGAAGGTGCAGATATGATTTTGATGCTGTCTTCTATGCTGCATTCTATCGGGGTAGGGAATATGACTCCTGCGGGTGTGAAGATGGTTTGTGTGGATATTAATCCGGCTGTAGTGACAAAATTGAGCGATCGCGGTTCAATAGAATCTGTAGGTGTGGTGACTGATGTGGGTTTATTCCTCAGTCTGTTAACTCAGCAGTTGGATAAGTTAACAAGTCCTTATGTTGCTAAGGTAGGTTAAGAATTTTATCACGCAAAGGCGCAAAGACGCAAAGGGTTTTTCTGTGCGTTTTTGTGTCTTTTTTTTTTTTCACGCAGAGGCGCAGAGTCGCAGAGAGTTATAATATAAAAAAAATGAACAAAAGGAGATAATTAGTAATGTTACAAACTGTGAAAGGAATCTACAAAAATGTACAACATAAGTAATTCTGCGTCCCTTCCTGATATAATATTAAATTAACAACTGCAATTTTTTAAATAGTATGAGTGAAACCCTGGCTGATATTTCCATACCTCCACAGTTTCCTGATCATACTCAACTACCAGAGTCTGATGGTACGTTTGCAAAAAACTTTCAAGAACATCCCCAAAGCATAATTATCACAGATTCAATAATTCAAACTTTACAAAAGTTACATCCCGATGGACAATTTTGTATAGGTCAAGATTGTGGGATTTATTGGCGCGAAACTGAACCACCAGAAAAAGGTACAGTTGCACCAGACTGGTTTTATGTCCCTGATGTCGCGCCACAATTTAGCAGGTAAAATTCGCCGTTCCTATGTTTTATGGCGGGAATATATACCCCCATTAATTGCGATAGAATTAGCTAGTGGTAATGGTGACGAAGAACGCGATACCACACCTCTAGCGGGTTTACAGGCAGGTGAAAAACCTGGTAAATTCTGGGTATATGAACGCATTATCCGCATTCCCTATTATGCTATTTATGAAATTAATAATGATAAATTAGAAGTCTATCATTTAGTAGATTTTTCTTACCAAAAAATGCAGCCTAACGATCGCGGACATTATCCCATTCCCCCTTTAGGTGTAGAATTATGATTATGGCAAGGAAGTTATTTAAATAATCCTGAACAACTTTGGCTGCGCTGGTGGGATTTAGATGGTAATTTATTATTAGTGGGTAAGCAAGAAGCAAAGTTGGAAAGATTGAGAACTGAACAACAACAACTCCGCGCTGAACAAGCAGAAAGTAAAGCTGCAAAGTTAGCCGCCAAATTGCGAGAATTGGGTATAAATCCCGATGATGATCTATAATTAAATAAACGTAAGCATTGAGATAAGACGATAAGATCCCCGACTTCTCAGATCAATTTCTTATATTTGGACACAATCAATAAAAGAAGTCGGGGATCTGGTTACTCACAAATAAACGAACCACAGAGGCACAGAGGACACAGAGAAAAAATGCAACGGGCAATTTTATCACAAAATTTTCAACTTCAAAAAATTAATTGGGTGAGTTTTTTTGCTGATTTCCTGTTAGTGGGGATGGTTTTTGGTCCCCCCATAGCACCTTTTCTGGCTGCGTCTGGTGTGTTTTTGCTTCCGGGGATTGCGGACATTATTTACTTTATGGGTAATCATGTATGTCCGCAGCCTACTATGGGTTTGGAGTTATCCTCACCTTTTATCATGGCAGTTTGTATGCGCTGTTATGGGACGGTATCAGGTTTGTTAATTACTCGAATTTTGTATGGGGTAACTAATGGAAAAGGCGTTTTTTGGTTAAGTCAATATGGTTGGACTGGTGCGGCTTTTGCTAGTGTTTTAATGATGGCTTATCCGTTGGAATTAGCAGCGCAGATTTTCGGATTGTGGGATTTTAATAATTATATTGTTACACCTTTTGGTTTGATTACTGGTTTGGCTTGGGGTTTATTTACTATGCCCATTTTGCATTTTCGGAGATCATAAACTAAGTTAGGTTATCCACCCAATATTAAAGATAATTAGTCTCCTCTTCCTTTGCGTCTTTGCTCCTCTGCGCCTTTTCGCGAAACTCTTCCTTACTTAACAGTTTTAAACCACTCCGTTACCCCATCAGCCAAAGTTTTAGCCATCTTCCTCTGTTCTTGAGGGTTAACTATCTCCTCAAACTCATAAGGATTACTCATAAAACCCAATTCCAATAATACCGCAGGTGCAACAGCAGGACGAGTTAAAGCTAAATTATTCCAAAACACCCCATAAGAAGGTTTACGCAGTTTCTTAATAACATAATTATGTAAAAATACTGCGGGATTATGTGATTGAGTGTGATACCAAAAAGTACCGAAACCTTTAGTTTTTTCAGCATCACCATTATCAGGTAAAGCATTGTAATGAATAGAAAGAGCGATCGCAGGTTGTTCTTTACTAATTATCTCCTGACGTTCCACTAAAGAAACATCCCGATCATCTTCTCTTGTCATCACCACTTTTGCACCACGCTGTACTAACTCATCCCGCAGTAATTTAGAAACCACCAAATTCACATCTTTTTCTGGATACCCTGTAGGACCGATCGCACCAGATTCTTTACCACCATGACCCGGATCAAGTAAAATCTTGATACCAGATAAGGGTTTTCTATTTTGAATATTCGGTGCATGACGCAAACTCAAGACCAGGGTTGTGTTGTCGTATTTTAGGTTATATCCCCACTGTTGGAGCTTTTTGAGGTTAAAGGTGTATTTTACCTGACCTGGGGCTACCTGTTGCCAATCTAGGCGAGAAATTAGAGGGTCATCATCTAGACGAATGGTATCAGTTTGAGCAGTGGTATTATGGAGAGTGAGAGTAAAATTGCTATTTCCCTGTTCCACAGTCACAGGTACAGGCATTTGCAAGGGGAAACGTATCTCCGTCGTTCCAGCTAGTTGACGATATCCCACACTGCGAATTACAGTTTGTGGTGGAACTGCACCTGGTATAATTTTGGTTTCCTTGCTATTAATCCAAGCCCCATAATCTAAGCGTAACCAATCACCATCTTTACCTGTAACGCTTGCCCTTGTTCCTTTTGGTAATGGTGTCAGTCGGGAATGATCGGTACTAGAACCCGTGCGTGCAACCCCTGATGCGGCTGTTACCTCTACAACTGGTAACTGTGCAGGTGTAAGAATTTCAACTTTACCCTTACCAGTTTCCGTCATCGTCTGACCGTTTAATGTCAAACTAAATTGAGGTTTTCCCACATCCCCAGGATTTGCAATAGTTGTACAACCTTGATATTTGGTAATACTAGAAATAGTAGCCTGATTGCGCCCAGTTAAAATGCTGGAATTAGCAGGTAATTCTGCTTTTGCAGGTTGAGGTGAAAGATTAACAATTTGATTGCCCAGTTTAACAGAAACATTAGCTTTTGGACGTGCGATCGCACCAAAACAAATCAATTCTCCTGGTAGTCTAGCAATATCCACAGCAGGAGTTAGAGAATCTTTAGCAAAACCTAAACCCTGTGGTAATTCTGGCTGAGTAGAAAGCCTTGTTACCTTAATCTCACGTTCCTGATTTTGGTAACGTATCTTAAATACATTCTCACCTAATTGTAAGGGGAAACTAGGCGCAAAATGACCAGACTGACTGCGATTAATTTGTCTACCATTAATGAGAACTTGTCCATCTGCTGGTGCAGTACCGATAAAAAAGATTTTTTCCGTACTGGTTTTGTGGTTTGCTGGAGGATAAACCACTAAAAAAGATGGTTGTGGTTGTGCTAAAGCAAGGGAAGAAGTAAAAATAGAGCTAAATATTACTAATCCTAAAAGTTTTTTCACGGTAAAAATACAAAAAATTTAATAATAGTCAATACAGTTCAGTTAACAATTCTTGTCTTCTCTGTGTCCTCTGCGCCTCTGCGGTTCGTTAATCTAGATAATTTATTTCTTAGAAATCCCTTAGACAGAATGTTGTAAATAACCAATATTCTATTTCATCATCTTAAACCACTTTGTCACCCCATCAGCCAAAATTTTAGCCCTTTTCCTCTGTTGTTGAGAGTTGACGATATCTTCAAACTCATCAGCATTACTCATCAAACGAAACTCTAATAAAACCGCAGGTGCAGCAGAGGGACGAGTCAGGGCTAAATTATTCCAAAATACTCCATAGGAAGGTTCAAGGCGTTTGTTAACTACGTAATTATGTAAAAATACAGCTAGGCTGTGTGCTTGGGGATGAAACCAAAAACTCACCAAACCCCTGGTTTGTTCTACTTTACTATCATCAGGTAAAAAATTGTAATGGATAGAAAGAGAAATGGCAGGTTGTTCTTTACTTATTATCTCCTGACGTTCCACCAAAGAAACATCCTGATCATCTTCTCTTGTCATCACCACTGTTGCACCACGCAGCACCAATTCATCCCGCAGTAACTTAGATAACACCAAATTTACATCTTTTGCTAAATATCCCGGCAGTCCACTGGAACCAGATTCTTTACCACCGTGACCTGGATCGAGTAAGATTTTGATGCCAGATAGAGGCTGGCGTTTTCTGTGTTCAAGATGCGGTGGATGACGTAAAGTTAACACCAGGGTTGTATTTTCGTATCTCAGCTTATACCCCCATTGTTGGAGGTTTTTGAGGTTAAAGGTGTATTTGACCTGTTTAGGAGTCACCTGTTGCCAATCTAGGCGAGAAATGAGGGGGGCATCATCAAGGTGAATTGTGTCTGTTTGAGCAGTGGTATTGTAGAGAGTGAGAGTGAAGGAGCGATTACCCTGTTCTACACTCACAGGTACAGGAATTTGTAGGGGAAAGCGTATCTCTGTCTCACCTGCACGCTGCCGATATCCAACACTACGAATTACTGTTTGTGGCGGAACTGCACCTGGTATAATTTTAGTTTCTTTACTATGAATCCAAGCCCCATAGTCTAAGCGTAACCAATCACCTTCTTTACCTGTAACGGTTGCTCTTGTTCCTTTTGGTAGTGGTGTCAGTCGAGAATAATCGGTACTCGGACCAGTACGAGTCACACCTGATGCGGCTATTACCTCAGTAACTGGCAGTTGGGTAGGTGTCAGAATTGAAATCTTGCCCTCACCAAGTTGAGTAGCAGTATTACCATTCAATGTCAAACTAAATAGAGGTTGTCCTAAATCGGCAACTTTGGCCACTGTTGTACAGCCTCGATATTTGCTAGGACTAGAGGTAGTTGGCTGATTTTTTCCTGTTAGTACACTTGAATTAGCAGGTAATTGCGCCTGTGGAGGTTGTGGTGACAAGGGAATGGTTTGATTAGCCAGCTTGACAGAGACAGTCGCTTGAGGAGGTGCAATTGCACCAAAACAAATCAGTTCTCCCGGTAGTCTAGCAATATCGACAGCAGGAGTTAGAGAATCTTTAGTAAAGCCTAAACCTGGCGGTGATTCTGGTAGAGTAGAAAGCTTTGTTACCTTAATCTCTCGTTCTTGATTTTGGTAACGTGTCTTAAACACTTTCTCCCCTAACTGTAAGGGGAAACTGGGAGAAAAATGTCCAGCCTGGCTGCGGGTAATTGGTCTACCATTGATGAGAACTTGTCCATCAGGTGATGCTGTACCGATAAAAAAGATTTTTTCTGTACTGGTTTGGTAGTTTGTTGGGGGAAAAACTACTAGGAGTGATGTTTGTGCTAAAGCAACAGAGGAGGTAAACAGGCAGTTAAATACTACTAATGCTAAGACTTTTTTCACGGTAAATCACAGAAGATTCCAGGATAGTGACTGTGAGACAATAAGCAATAAAGGATCAAGAATGAAGCATGAAAAAAGAAGTCAGTAAATTGGAGCAAAATCAGCCGATTTATCTTTAAAGTCCAATTCATTCTTCATCCCTAGCGTTTGGAAGCAAATTTTATTCTTCCAGAGACAGGATGTATTTTTAGAAGTTACTAGAAATTGAAAATACTATGACTAAGTTTATCTTTGTAACTGGAGGCGTTGTTTCCAGTATTGGTAAAGGCATTGTAGCAGCAAGTTTGGGAAGGTTGCTGAAATCGCGGGATTATTCGGTATCAATTCTCAAACTTGATCCTTATATTAATGTTGATCCAGGTACGATGAGTCCCTTTCAACATGGGGAAGTTTTTGTTACCCAAGATGGTGCAGAAACGGATTTGGATTTGGGACATTATGAACGGTTTACTGATACTTCTATGTCCCGATTAAACAGTGTTACTACTGGCTTGATTTATCAGTCAGTTATTAATAAAGAACGCCGGGGCGACTACAATGGCGGTACTGTACAGGTAATTCCCCATATTACTAATGAAATTAAAGACAGAATTCTGAGAGTTGCTAAAGAAACTAATCCCGCCGCCGTAATTACAGAGATTGGTGGAACTGTAGGTGATATTGAATCACTCCCATTTTTAGAAGCAATTCGTCAGTTACGTAAAGAGGTAGGACGGCAAAATGTTTTGTATTTGCACGTCACGCTTTTGCCTTGGATAGCCTCAGCGGGTGAAATGAAAACCAAGCCTACACAACATTCTGTTAAGGAATTGAGATCAATTGGCATTCAACCAGATATTTTAGTATGTCGGAGCGATCGCCCTATTCCTGTTGGCTTGAAACAAAAATTATCAGAATTTTGCGATGTAGCAGTAGAATGTGTGATCAATTGCCAAGATGCTAGTAGTATCTATGAAGTACCACTGATTTTAGAACGGGAAGGATTAGCAGAACAAACTTTAGACCTGCTGCAAATGGAACAACGCCAACCCAATTTGACGCAGTGGGAAACAATGGTAGAACGGATGTATAGTCCTAAACACAGCATCGAAATTGCCATTGTTGGTAAATATGTGCGTTTAAGTGATGCTTATCTATCTGTTGTTGAATCCTTACGCCATGCCGCTATTGCTACTCACGGGGATTTGCGTTTGCGGTGGGTAAACTCAGAAGCTTTAGAAAATGAACCCCCGGAAAATTATCTGGCAGGTGTTGATGGTATCATTGTTCCCGGTGGTTTCGGTAGTCGGGGTATAGATGGCAAAATTGCCGCGATTCAATACGCACGCGATCGCCAAATTCCCTTTTTAGGTTTATGCTTGGGTATGCAATGTTCTGTCATTGAATGGGCTAGAAATGTCGAAGGCTTAGTTGGTGCTAACAGTGCCGAATTTGACCCCTACACTAGTGATCCTGTTATTAACTTGTTACCAGAACAGCAAGATGTGGTTGATTTAGGTGGAACAATGCGCTTAGGGCTTTATCCTTGTCGCATTCAACCGGGTACACTGGCCTTTGACCTATATCAAGAAGAAGTAATTTATGAACGTCATCGTCATCGCTATGAGTTCAACAACCTCTATCGTAATTCTTTGTTAGAATCTGGTTATGTTGTCAGTGGCACTTCTCCCGATGGACGTTTAGTGGAAATTGTCGAATATTCCCACCATCCCTTCTTTATAGCTTGCCAATTTCACCCAGAATTTCAATCTCGTCCTAGCAAACCTCATCCTTTATTTAAAGGATTTATGACAGCTGCTATTTCCCATACTCATCACACCCCGACTGTAGTCAAACCGCTTCAAGTTTCTTAATGTTTTTGGGATTGGGGATTAGGGATTGGGGATTGGGGATTAGGGATTGGGGATTGGGGATTGGGGATTGGGAAACGGGTAAAATTTTTTCCCACTTATCCATTACCAATTACCAATTACCCA
>NZ_JAYGHA010000015.1:128965-140240 GCF_034931405.1 Anabaena sp. UHCC 0451
ATTACCATTCGCTATTGCTTCAGCTACTTTTTGAGAAACAAACGGTAAAATTTCTCGACTCTTAGCTTGTGCTTTCCCTTCTGTAAATATAACTAACAAATAAGGACGTTGATCTGGTAATTCAATATAAGCGGCATCATGACGGACTGTGCTTGTCCAACCTGCTTTTGACCAGATTTGACTATTTTGGGGTAATCCACCACCTAAGAAGCCTGTAATCTGGTCTTCGTCTGCATCTTGGGGTAACTCATCAGCCTTAACACTGCGTTTGAGTAAATTCATCATGGATTGCGATCGCCCACTAGAAACAGCTACCCCACCCACGATACTATGTAATAATCGGGCAATAGCATTAGTAGTTAGCATATTGCGATTTTCAAACATCTCACCATAAAACGTCCTTTCTCTACCATAGGGACCATCACCCCAAGTTTTTTGACAGACGTTAATACTGGTCATTTCCTCCCAACCCAAGGACTGATAATAGCGGTTAATAATATTGCGCTGATATTTCCAAGTTTCAAAAGGTCCAGTGGGTAACTCAGGTCCAGAAGTGGTCCCGCTGAGAATATCAACAATTAAACTGGTCGCATCATTACTAGAATCAACAATCATATCACCCAAGGCGCGTTCTAACTCCTTGGAAGTGTTAGTCATTCCTTTTTCTAACCATTCATGAACCGCTACTAAATAAAATAACTTGACAACACTAGCGGGATAGATGCGTTCTCCACCACGATAATTAAAACCCCGTACCGGATGATTCCAAAAAGCATCAGGAGTTAACGCACCACCTGTATTAACTGGAACAGGAGGATCATATACAATCCATGTTAAAGCAATTTGGTTATGGGCTAAACTTGTAAATTGAGACCAAGTAGCCTCTAAAATTTGATTACCGAGATGTTCTAGTTGTTCGTCTTTATGAAAAAAAACCATTTGTGAATAATTTCCTTATGCTATCAGGAGTCTAGTTTCTGGCTTAATCCTATCATTACCTGACCTGTATAATTACTGAGTTAGTAACTATGATTAGCAAAAATTTAAAGCGCATCAACTTCCTGTCTATTCCGTGAGTTTCAGTTCCGACGGATAAACAGTTGTGTGATGATATTTGAAATTGTCTAAAATGGCTAACGCCTCCCGTCAGGGATACAGGATATCCAGGATTAAAGGATTTTCAGGATGTTTATCTTGTATATCTCTTGCGGTAGCCTTAACCGTACATCCTGATATGGCTACGCTATCAGACAAAAGGATTATTTAGGAATTTAAACATCATATTTGATTGTATTATCCTGTAAATCCTTAAATCCTGAGCATCCTGATTCAGACAATATCATGAAAATTCTTAAATCCCGTAAATCCTGATTCTGACAATATTAATCATGTCAATAAACATACCAATTCCCCATTCCCCCACCAAAGAATATCAGTGTAACATTGACCTAAATATCTATGATTCTCCTAAATGTGTCCGTTTAGCAACCCAAGCTGCAACAGGACGACATTTGAAAATCACAACAAATCATCAAAATACAGCTATAGAAGTTTGTTTATGTGAAGATGACTATCCAGGATGGTTATCTGTTCAAGATTTGCAGTTTCTCCAACCAACAGAAACAACATATCAACCCCAATTTATATCAGCCGCAGAAATTCAACAACGCATCCCCGAAATTATCGCTTTTACTCAAGCCGCAAAACAACAAGATAATTATTATCTTTGGGGTGGAACTGTTGCACCAAATTATGATTGTTCTGGCTTAATGCAAGCTGCTTTTAAATCTGTAGGTATTTGGCTACCAAGAGATGCTTATCAACAAGAAGCTTTTACCCAACCAATTGATATTAATGAAATACAACCAGGTGATTTAATCTTTTTTGGTACTCCTCAAAAAGCCACTCATGTAGGTTTATATTTAGGTGATGGTTATTATATTCACAGTTCAGGAAAAGAACAAGGACGCAACGGAATTGGTATTGACCAACTTTCGGAACAAGGTGATAAAGTTAGTCAGACATACTATAAACAATTACGTGGTGCTGGTAGAGTTGTGAAAAGCTATGTTGGTAATTCGTAATTCGTAATTAATTCCTCGTTCCCATACTCTGTATGGGAATGAATTCTAAAGGCTCTGCCTTTAATAAAACTAGAGGTAGAACCTCTATGATAGAATTCCCAGTCAGAGACTGGGAACTAGATGATGTAAAATTAACCATTAGCGATGACCAATTACCAATTACCAATTACCAATCACCCATTACCAGATGTCTCGGTAGTTGTACCAATTAAAGATGAAGTGGAAAGTTTGCCTTTGTTGCTGGAGACGATTGCTACAACCCTAACAGCTAGTGAATTGAATTATGAAATTATCTGTGTGGATGATGGTTCTAGTGATGGTTCAGCAGAATTTCTCAAAGAACAAGCACAACTTCGCACTGATTTAAAAGCGATAATTTTGCGACGTAACTACGGACAAACTGCGGCCATGTCTGCTGGTTTTAATTATGCCACAGGCAAAGCAATTGTTACCTTAGACGCAGATTTGCAAAATGACCCGGCTGATATTCCCATGTTGTTGGCAAAATTAGATGAAGGTTATGATTTGGTGAGTGGTTGGCGGCAAAATCGCCAAGATGGGGCAGTAAATCGCCTGTTACCTTCAAAAATTGCTAATTGGTTAATTCGTCGCAGTACCAGCGTTAATATTCACGATTATGGTTGTTCTCTCAAAGCTTATCGTGCCGAATTAGTTGCAGATATGAACCTTTACGGGGAATTACACCGTTTTTTACCAGCTTTAGCTTATATCGAAGGGGCGAGAATTACAGAATTGCCTGTGCGTCATCATGCGCGACGTTTTGGTAAAAGTAAATATGGAATTTCCCGCACCTTTCGGGTGTTGATGGATTTGTTAACTATTCTGTTTATGAAAAAGTTCCTCACCCGTCCCATGCACGTTTTTGGGTTGTTGGGTTTACTGTCGATGGTTTCTGGGGGAGGAATAGGAATTTACTTAACCTTCATAAAACTAGCTTTCCGTGCAGATATCGGTAATCGTCCTTTACTGATTTTAGCTGTGTTGTTGTTAGTAACAGGTGTGCAGTTATTTTGTTTCGGTCTTTTGGCAGAATTATTAATGCGTACTTATCATGAATCTCAGGGAAGACCCATATATCGAGTGCGGGAAGTAGTGGCAAAAAATATTAAGTAACGTAACAATAGAAAGACAAATTACTTAATATTAAGTTGCATCTGCCGTGAAAGATTTTGATACTTTGGACGCTAATCTGCGGCGCAACCTGCTGATGCTGTTTGCAGCTGGTTTATTATTCTGGTCAAGTTTAGCTTCTTTGTTACCCACTGTACCTTTATATATCGAGTCTCTGGGGGCAAGCAAGCAACAAATTGGCATTGTCATGGGTAGCTTTGCCATCGGGATGCTGCTATTTCGTCCCGTAGTAGGAATCTTAGCAGACAGTCGGGGCAGAAAGATTGTGTTACTGATTGGAATGGCAGTAGCTGCGATCGCACCCCTTGGTTATTTAGTAGTAAAATCTCTAATACCTTTAATGGTAATTCGTGCCTTTCATGGCATCAGTATTGCCGCCTTTGGTACGGGTTTCATTGCTTTAGTAGGAGATTTATCACCAGAACACCGACGCGGTGAAGTCATCGGTTATATGAGTTTGGTGAATCCCATTGGTGTCGCACTAGGTCCAGCTTTGGGTGGATATCTACAAGCAACCGCAGGTTACACGCCATTATTTATTTCCTCTGCTGTTTTAGGTGCTTTAGGTTTACTATGTATCCTGCCCATTGTTAATCCACCTATGGCTGAAAAACCAATAAACACTACTAATGATAGATTTTGGCAATTAATCATCAGTCCTCGTGTGCGTATACCTGCAATCGTCTTGCTACTAATTGGTTTATCTTTGGGTACTGTACATACCTTTATTGCCTTGTATATCAAATCAACAGGAGTGGATTTAAATGCGGGGTTATTTTTTACAGCCGCTGCTATTTCCAGTTTTAGTATTAGGTTAGTTGCAGGTCGGGCTTCTGATAAATATGGACGTGGTTTATTTGTAACTTTCAGCCTGGTTGCTTATACTTTGGCATTGGTATTTATTTGGCAAGCAAACAGCGCCTTAACTTTCTTATTAGGAGCATTTATTGAAGGTGCTGCTTCTGGTACTGCTATTCCCATGATTTCGACAATGATGACAGATAGAGCCTTACCCCATGAACGAGGGCGAATATTTGGCGTATCTTTAATGGGATTCGATGTAGGATTAGTGATAGCTAGTCCGGTTGGGGGTTTGATTGCTGAACATATGGGCTACCGCAGTATGTTCGCTTTTGCCACCGGTTTAACTATTCTGGCAATTCTGGTTTTTGTCACCCAGTCCAGTCGCAATGTATCCAACTCTCTGCGCTTTGCCCTTGGCCGTGGTGAAGATGTCTATGCTTTGAAAAGCAGGGTGTAGGTACTGGGGACTGGGGACTGGGGACTGGGGAAACAGGAAATATTTATCTTTCTCCTGCCTCCTGCCTCCTGCCTCCTAAAACAAAATGCACAGACTCTATAATAGAGTTTGTGCAATTATGATTGTTATTTAACGGGCGAGGAGGGATTCGAACCCCCGACACCGTGGTCCGTAGCCACGTGCTCTAGTCCACTGAGCTACACGCCCTTAACCAACGACTCTTATAATAACACACCTTTCTCAAATGACGCAAGAGTTTTTTTCAAATTCTTCAAATTCTTCTCAACTCTCTCATCTCGACTCCCAGGGAGAGGCGCAAATGGTTGATGTGTCTGGGAAAGTTGCCACTGTGCGGGAAGCTGTAGCTACGGCTAGAGTGAGGATGCTACCAGAAACCTTTGCCGCCATTCAAGCTGGAAATGCTCCTAAAGGGGATGTTTTGGCAACTGCTAGGTTAGCGGGGATTATGGCCGCTAAACAGACGGCTAATTTAATTCCTCTCTGTCATCCCTTACCTTTGCAAAAAATTACTGTTGATATCAAGCCAGATGAGCAACTACCTGGTTATCAAATTTATGCCACAGTCAAAACAAAGGCGGAAACTGGTGTGGAAATGGAAGCTTTAACGGCGGTTTCTGTTGCGGCTTTAACTTTGTATGATATGGCGAAAGCTTTAGAAAAATCAATTCAAATTGAAGCAATTAGTTTAGTAAGTAAAACTGGTGGAAAATCTGGAGATTATCAACAATTTTAGATTGGGTAATTGGTAATTGGTGATTTAGAAAAACAATAGATTACCCATTACCCATTACCCATTACCCATTACTGAATCTCACCTATAGCTTTGTTGAGATCAGCAGGGTTATCATACTCTTCATCTTCTGGTAACTTGTCTAATAGTGATATGACTTCCCGATCAGCACCTTGTTTTTTAGCTTGTTCGATCAATACTTGCTTATCTGCCGGATAGTCAACACCTTTCAAATGTTTTTGGACTTCAACTGGATTGGCTGTAGTCATTTTCATCCACCTCTCATGGTTTTTTATATCTTTACAAGTGAATGTGTGAATTCCCTCTATCAAAAAGATGAATCATTCATTAATTAATAAAATCAAAACTCATCCAAAGGGTTGATGCTACTTTTACAATAAAAAAATGATTTTTTCTGGATTTATCTATTCTATTTTAGAAGTTATTCGTATATATGAATATAACTTTCAATTTTTTTGCAGTCTATTTTTTTGCTCCCTAGCCTACACACTATACTCATCAAAATTTTGCCTACAGCTTGCTATTATTAAACATAGTTGTAAGATACTAAGAAAAATAAATAACAAAAACTTTAGTTAAATACTATGTCTACTTTAGGAAATAAAGCTTTAGAAGCAGGACGTATTTACAGAGTCACAGGTGGTATTCGGACTGAGATGTTAAGGACAGAAATATATCATGCTTGGGAAAGAGCGCACCTGCAAGGGGCTAACCCCAACGCGCTACAAGCAGAAAAACTCTCTAACGTAGAGACAGAAAGGTTAATAGATAAATATAGTAATCTGATTAATTTAGTTCGTCCCTACTTCCGCAATCTATCGCAAGCTGCGGGGCAAGAACATCATGCCGTGATGTTAAGTGATGCTAATGCAATTTTATTAGATTTAATTGGTGATGAAGAGACTATACAAAGTTCTGAGTCATTTCCTAGTCCTGGTTCTTTGCTTTCAGAAGCCGTAGCTGGTGCCAATGGTATTGGTACTACTTTAGCTGAAGGAAATTATGTAGAAATTGTGGCAGCAGAGCATTTTATTGAAGGCTTTCATCCTTTTACTTGCCAAGGAATTCCTCTACGTAATGAAAAACACGAAATTATTGGTGTCTTAAGTATTTCCCTGCGTTCTCCTCAAGCTAGACAGCGATTAAAAGAAATCTTTTTGTGTGCTTCTAGAGGTATTGAAGCAGAATTTATAATAGCAAATTTGGAAAAAAATATTCATCGTGTGTTAACATCGAATCCTGATGATTATCAGCCATTAGAAGAACTACGTCAGGATATTATCCAAGGACATCAGGCAGCACGGTTAAAATTAGAAATTAGTTCTCGGATGTTAGCTGTTAACCGCTTAGAATATGCCATGAAATTAATTAAACAGGCAGAACAATCAATTCAGATATTTCGTAACCGGGCTGACATTTGGCGCAATTTAGCATCATTTGATGTTGGCAAAGTTCAAGTTATATCAATTACTGATAGTCTGAGTGGTTTAGTTGATCTTTTATCAACTGAAGCAGCTATTCGCAAAGTTGAGGTTATTACAGATTGGCAAGAGTCTATTACAATAATAGCCGATTTGAGAAGTCTCTCACGTCAATTGCTCCGCTATTTTCTGCAAAGTTTTGAAAGTGCTGGAAAGGGTGGAACACTGAGGGTTGCGGTTGCCATGATGCCTAATTCTGAATCAGTCCAAGTTAATTTTACTTCAATTCCTGGATTAAATACTTCTCACTCTGAACCAGCTAATTACGTTTTTTATATACCCCTAAAATAACAGATAGAAACACAAAATTGATGATGAATAAGAATTTAGATAGCCGGAAAGTTGTGATTGCAGATGATGATGATGATGGACGAGAAATGCTGGCTTTTTTGCTTGAGGAAGAAGGCTGGGAAGTTAAACAAGCAAAGGATGGAAAAGAAGCTATAGAAATAGTAGTTAAGTATCAACCTAATTTGTTAATTTTAGATAATAGAATGCCGGAATTAACAGGGGTGGAGGTTTACCAACAACTCCAGCAACAAGGAATCAATTTAGCTGTGATATTCGCTACAGCTTATAATTATTCAGAGGAATTAGCTTCTTCTTTAGGAATTTCCCATTGGGTAACTAAACCCTATGATATTCCGCAGTTACTGGAAACTATAGAGTCTGTTTGGGAAAATTCAGTGACTTCTTTGTAAGATGTGAGTAATTGATTCCTCAAAACCGTAAAATGATGAGGATGTGTTAATATCTGTAACAAATTCACAAATATTAATTATTTATGCCTCCTCGTTGGCCACGCAAACCAGATCGTAAAGATCCAGATTTCCGCAAGTTAGATGACAGGATGAATTTTGCTTTTCATGTAGCTGTTGCTGCTACTGTTAATTCTGGGTTGTGGTTTTTCCACATCTTGAAAGCAACATCCTGGGAATGGTTAACACCATTAACTCTGGGTTGGGTGGGAGTAATATTGCTGCATTTCATTTATATTAGCGCGATCGCTAATTATTCGGAAACTCCACCCACATCAACCTGAAGATTGACTGCTGACGCTGGGGCAATTGTAACCGATGGTGGTAGCTATAGCCTAGCTAGATGCGCCATAATATGAAATAAGCTCAGATATCCTACTATTACTGATAATGAGGTTATATTTATGGCTCAAACTAATACCACAGAACTACTAGAAGCCCTAGCAGCAGAAATTGGCGAAAATGTCTATATAGATATAGCTAAATGGCATCTTTATCTATGCGATGCCAAACTGCATAATATTGTTGCTGAAAAATTGTATCCTTTAATAACTTCCAAAACCGTCAACGAAGACAGAGCTATACAATTATTAGCATCAATTCCCGTAAAAATTGGTGGTGGTAGAAAAGAACTACCTTTACTAGATTTATTACCACTGCAATGTCAAGTAAACTTAGTTGATATATTAGAAAAATATCAGCGAGAAATCTAACTTTTCGGTTTACCTCTTTTTTGCAAACTCTGTGTTTTAAGTTCACATATTAACACTAGATGAAATAGTTAAGGGGGATTTTGGATATGTTTTTACAACTCAAAAATAGCCGCGATTTAGTTAAAATTGTTGATGTTCAAGAACTAATTGATCCTAATAGTGACATTGTACACGCTAAAGACCAAGAAGGACAAGAAGAACAGGAAACAGACAGCTATAAAAAGGAAGATTTGGTTTTTCCGTCAGGAGAGAAATTACCACTGTGTTGGTTAGATGCTAATTATCGAACAGCGCACGCTGCATAACTAGATATTGTAGGGGTTTAGCAATGCTAAACCCTGTTTTTTTGGGATTCTCAATTGTGAATCTAATTAACGGCAGCTTTTTCTTCTACTGTCACACTTTCACCTTTAGAAAATGCTTGATAAATCCAAGAGGTGAAAATATGAGAAAGTACACCCATTGGACCTGCAAATAAACACAAAGCTAGAGAATGAATTGTCCAAACTCCGGTTTTTTGTCCTTCCCAATAAATCCATCTACCGACAAATAAATCCATTACCAGGAAATGAATCCAACCTGTAGCAGCAGCGGTTTCATCACTAAAAAACTTGGCTATATCTGCTAATTGAGGATTTGATAATGCAGCAGCATTTTCTGGGGTAATGCTGATAACAAATAAATACACATAAGCACCAGCTAAAACCACAAAAGGTACATAAGATTCCATTACCTTGCGGGTGACTTTCCAGTTAGGTAAAAGAATCATCAAAGCCCAAAAAGGCAAAACAAAAACATTGGCAACGTTAAATAAATCTGTGATATTCATATTACAAAGCTACTAATTGAGATTCTATTGCTGAAGATTGTAAATTACGACCGATAAAAACTAAACTGGTTTGTTTTGCTTCTTCTACTTTCCACGGACGATCATAAAATTTATCAAATCTATTTCCTACACCTTGCATAACTAACCGCATGAGTTTATTCTCAACAGCCACAAATCCTTTAATGCGGTAAATTTCTTGTTCTTGTGCCAGTTTTTCTAATGTTGCTTGTAGCTTTTCTGGGTCAAATGTCCGGTCTAAAATGACGTGAGTTGAGTTAATTTCATCATCATGATCATGTTCTTCTTCTGTGTCATGATGACTAGGACGTGAATCTAAATTATCTTCAACTGCGGCTGCAAATCCTAATAAGATAGATGGGTCTAATTTACCATAATCGCTAGAGACAATTTTCACGACTCTAGGTAATTCATGTTTGACTAATTCTAACACTTGTGCTTGAGTTTCACTATCAACTAAATCAGTTTTATTGAGAATTACTAAATCTGCACAAGCAAGTTGATCTTCAAACAATTCTTGTAATGGTGTTTCATGTTCTAGACTATCATCTTCTTGGCGTTGTGCGGCGATCGCATCTAAATCACTAGCAAATGTTCCCGCTGCAACTGCGGCACAATCTACTACTGTAATTACTGCATCTACTGTAGCAGCGTTGCGGATTTCTTGCCAACGAAAGGCTTTAATTAAGGGTTTTGGTAAAGCTAAACCAGAGGTTTCAATGATAATATAATCAATACTATCTCGGCGTTTAATTAATTCCCGCATTGTCGGGTAAAATTCCTCTTGCACAGTGCAGCATAAACAGCCGTTTGTCAGTTCAAATATGTTAGTTTCTGGATTTGCTTCTATTTCATCTTCGGGGCAAATTTGACAGGATTTTAATAATTCTCCATCTATCCCCAGTTCGCCAAATTCGTTGACTAATACTGCTATGCGTCGTCCTTGGTTGTTTTGAAGGAGGTGACGGATAATGCTGGTTTTACCGCTTCCTAAGAAGCCTGTGATGACGGTTACGGGGATTTTTGTGGCCATGTTTTGTGTGTGGTTTTGTTATTTGATTTTACCACAAGATCCAGATCCCCGACTTCTTAGATCAATGTACATTTTATTGATCGGTTTAAAAATGAAGTCGGGGATCTTATTTTATTGAACCACGAAGAAGCGAAGTACACGAAGGAAGAAGGAAGAAGTTTTAAGAATATCCAATTTCTATCATTTTGAAAAATTCCTGGACTACTTCATCAGGATTTTTAGAACATCTTTGGGAATCAAATCTTTCTACCACTTTGATACCGTTTTTCTTGAAAATGCGTTCTCTTTCTTGTTCTTCAACTCTGCGTTCTGCGGTGTGAAATGGTCCATCAACTTCTAAAATTCCCCATTTACCGTTATAACAAATGAGGAAATCAGGTTCTTTATTTCCTCTACCTGTGGTTGTGTTAAGTCTTGCTGAGGAATTGGGGATAAATAAGACTCCAGCGCGGTCTAATGCTTCAGCAATTTTGATTTCTGGTTTTGACCGAAAGCGTAATCTTTCCCAAGTGTAAACTCCTTTATTATTAGAAGTATTTTCCACATTAATATTCTTTTCTGGCTTATTAAGCGTATTCTCATTTTCGAGAGTTTTGCTTAAAATTAAATCTGTAGTTTCTATAATTTTTTTATATAAACTGGCAAATTCTCCAGGTGCAAAATTACCATTTATGGGTCGTCTTTCTGTTTTAGACTCATTAAAATAACAATCATCACCCTGGTCAATATAGACATATTCACAAATTACACCATCTAAATTGGTTTTACTGTTAATATACCAACCTTCTATACAAGCATCTGTCAAAATTGCATTGTGAAAGTTTGTACCAATTACTTGGGACATGGTTAAATTAGCATCTGTCAGGTCAGCCCTACTCAGGTCAGCATAACTCAGTTTAGCATCAGGCAGGTTAGCCCTACTCAAGTTAACGCCACCCCCCTTCGCATGGGTCAGGTCAGCTTCGCCCAAATTAGCACCACTCAGGTTAGCATCATTCAGGTCAGCATGACGCAGGTTAGCACAAATCAGAGTCGTGCCTCTCAGGTCAGCCCCTCTCAGGTTAGTCAAACTCAGGTCAGTCTGAGTCAGGTCAGCCCCACTCAGGTCAGCATAACTCAGGTTAGCCCTATTCAGTTCATCATAACGCAGGTCAACATCACTCAGATCAGGTAG